>NZ_JBPQTX010000072.1:0-25737 GCF_051386555.1 Streptomyces sp. URMC 126 | reverse complement strand
GGGCGTGACGGGGGGTGAGGCAAGGGCCGGGACCGGAGCCGAGGCCGGGACCGAGGCCGGGGCCAGGCCCAAGGCCGGGGATGAGACCGGGGCCGGAGCCGAGGCCAGGGTCGAGACCGGGGCCGGGGCCGAGGCCGGCGTCAAGGCCGGGGCCAGAGCCGATGCCCGGGCCAGAGCCGAGACCGGCGCCGAGGCCGGGGAGAAGCAGGCCTTGACGCGTCGGCCGCGGCGGGCCGGGGGGCTCACGCGCCGGCCGCCGTCGGCGGGCGCCGCGCCGTCACGGCCGCCGACGCCGCGCCGTCACGGCCGCCGACGCCGCGTCGTCACGGCCGCCGGCGCGGCGCGGGCCCGGGCGCCGGCCGCGACGCGGGGCAAGCCCGCGGCGGCAGCCACCCGCCCCGGCGCGGACCGCGGCCACCGCCGCCCGCGCCTCCCGGGCTCAGGTGACGACCGCCCCGAACGCCACGAAGCCGCAGATCAGCACCGCCAGAATGGCCAACAGCGGCCAGACGAAGCGCAGGTACCGGTCGTAGCCCACCTTCGCCAGCGAGACGCCGCCCATCACCACGGCGGTCGTCGGCACCCACAGGTTCATCCAGCCGCTGGCCGCCTGCCAGGCCGTCACCACCACCGACCGGGAGACGCCCGCGAAGTCGGCGAGCGGCGCGAGGATGGGCATGGCGAGGGTGGCGTGGCCGGAGGTGGAGGGGATGAGGAAGGCGAGGGGGAGGTTGACGATGAAGACCAGGACGCCGAAGAGGGCGGCGGCGCTGCCGGTGACGGCGCTCTCGATCGAGTGCAGCACGGTGTCCGTGATGCGGGCGTTGTTCATGATGACCGTGACGCCGCGAGCGAGGACGATCGTCAGGGCGGGGGCGAGAAAGTCCGCCGCGCCCCGCACGACCACCTCGCTCAGCCGCCGCTCGCCCAGCCGGGCGACGATCCCGACCAGCACCGCCGCGGTCAGGAAGAGGGCGGCCAACTGCGCGAAGGACCAGCCGAGTTCCCAGCCGTAGGGCTCGGCGTCCGCGCGCCCGGTGAGGGCACTGGACCACGGGATCACCGAGAAGATCATGAAGACGAAGACGGCGGTGACCAGGGCCAGCACGGTCCGGTGCAGTCCGGTGAGGACGGGCGGCTCCGCGGACGCGGCGGCGAGCTCCCGGTCGCCGGGCAGGAAGCCGACGAGGGAGCGCTCGGGGCGGACGCGCACCCGGTGCGCGTACCAGAGGACGTAGGCGATGGTGACGCCGGTGAGCAGGAACCACATCGCGAACCGCAGGGTGATCCCGTCGCCGAGCGAGACGTCGGCGGCGGACGAGGCCACGCCCGTCGCGAAGGGGTTGACGGTGGAGGCGAGCACGCCGACGCCGGCGCCCAGGATGATGGTGCCGGTGGCGACCATCCGGTCGTACCCCAGGGCGAGCATCAGCGGCACGATCAGGCCGTAGAAGCCGAGCGTCTCCTCGGCGAAGCCCTCCACGGTGCCCAGCAGCGAGAAGACGGTCATGACGCCGGCGATGAGCAGGGCGCCGCGGGCGCGCAGCCGGTGGGCGAGGCGTTCGATGCCGCGGTCGAGGGCGCCGGTGGCGAAGACGACGGTGATGAACGCGCCGATGGCGAGGACGAACAGGAAGACGCCGGCGCTGCCGTAGAGGGTGCCGGCGACGTCGGTGGCGACCTGCCCGGTGCGCGGGTCGCGGACGCCGTAGAGGCCGTTGACGGGGGCGAGGAACAGCTCGCCGAGCCGGTGGACGAAGTCGCCGGGGGCCGCCTCGCGGTGGTACGTGCCCTGGACGGGGTCGCCGTCCGGCGTCCGCCGGTAGCTGCCGGAGGGGACGACGAAGGCGAGGGCCCAGACGGCGATGGTGACGGCGACGAGCACGGTGAGCGCGCTGGGGAAGGCGAACCGGCTCGCGGCCTCCCCCTCCGGGCGCCCGGAGGTGCCGTCGGCCTTGCCGGTGCCGTCGGCGTCGTCGGCGTTGCCTTCCCGGTCTTCCGGGTCTTCCGGTTCCGGCGGCCGGTCCATGGGGCCCCTCTCCGCACGGCGAATGCAGTCGGTGTGCCCCGATTATCACTAGATCATCGGTTTTTCCCCTTCCGCCACGCGGGGCGGTTCGGCATTCCGCCGGACGCGCCCCACCCCCTGGAAGGCGAGGTTCAGCAGGACGGCCGTGAGGCAGCCGGCGCTGACGCCCGAGTCGAGGACGGTCCGCAGCGCCTCGGGGACGGCGGCCCCCGCGTAGAAGGTCTTGGAGACGACGGGGATCATGCCCATGCCAAGCGACACGGCGGCGACCAGCACGTTGTCGCCCCGGTCGAGCCCGGCCTTCACCAGCACCCCGATCCCGCTGGCCGCGACCGTCCCGAACAGCACCAGTCCGGCCCCGCCCAGCACCGGTCGCGGCACCAGGGCCACCAGCGAGGCGACCGCCGGGCTCAGCCCGAGGACGACGAAGACCAGCCCGCAGACCGCCACGGTGAAGCGGCTGCGGACGCCGGTGATCGCGACGAGCCCGATGTTCTGCGCGAACGCGCTGTTGGTGAAGCCGTTGAAGACCGGGGCGACGGCGCTGCCGAGGGTGTCCGCCCGCAGCCCGGCCGCGATCGTTTTCTCGTCCGCCGGCCGCCCCACGATCTCGCCGAGCGCGAGCATGTCCGCCGTGCTCTCGGTCATGCACACCAGCATCAGGATGGACATGCTCACCACGGCCGACACCTCGACGTGCGGGTTCCCGAAGTGGAACGGCTCGGGAAAGCCGACGAGCGCCGCGTGCCGGGTGGCGGAGGCGTCCACCGCGCCCAGGGGTACGGCCAGCAGAGTGCCCGCGACGAGGCCGAGCAGGACGGCGATCTGCCGCAGGAACCCCTGGAGCAGCCGCCGCAGCACCAGGACGATCAGCAGCGTGGCCCCGGCCAGGCCGAGGCCGGTGCCGGTCGCGGGCCGTTCGGGGTGGCCGTCCTGGATCCAGCCGAAGGCGACCGGCAGCAGGGTGAGGCCGATCAGGGTGATCACCGTCCCGCTGACGACCGGCGGGAAGAAGCGGACGAGCCGGCAGAAGTACGGCGCCAGCAGGAAGCCGAGCACCCCGGCGACCATGACCGCCCCGTAGACGACGGGCAGCGCATCCCGCCGGTCCGCCTGCCCGTCGGCGAGGGCGAGGACGGGCGCGACGCCCGCGAACGAGACGCCGTTGACGAACGGCAGCCGGGCCCCCACCCCGCGGAAGCCGATCGTCTGGAGCAGCGTGGCCAGCCCGGCCGTGAAGAGGGCCGCCCCCACCAGGAAGGTGATCTGCGCCGTGGACAGCCCCACGGCCGCGCCGATCACCAGCGGAGGGGCGATCACCCCCGCGTAGCTCGCGGCGACGTGCTGCAGTCCCGTCGCCAGCAGCCGCCCGGGGCGGGGGACTTCGTCCACGGGGTGGACGGGCGGGGGCGACGGAGGGGGCACGGGCTCGCCCGGCGGTGCGGCGGCCCCCGGTTCCGGTTCCGGTTCCGGGACCGCCGCGTCGCAGGTGCTCCCCGGCGGTGTGGCGGGGAGCGGTCCCGTCGGGGGTGGCGGCTCCGTTTCGGGCGGTTCGGCGGGCGGCCTGGGCACGGTCACGGGGGCGTTCCTCCTGTCGTTGTGCGTACCGCCGACGAAGCAGCACGGTTTCCGGAGGCGTTGCGGGGCTGTGCGGACGTAACCGGCCGGCTTCCCGCCGGTCAGTCCCCGGCCGCGATCCGCTCCAGGCGGCGGGCCTCGGCGCGGGCGGCGCGGGCGATGGCGTCCTCGTCGGCGGTGACCAGCCGGCCGTCCTCGACGACCGCCCGGCCGTGCACGAGGGAGAGGGTGACGGGTGCGGGCGGGCCCAGGACGAGGGCGGCCACCGGGTCGGCGACGGTCGAGTGGCCGAGCCCGTCGAGGCGCCAGAGGACGAGGTCGGCGAGCTTGCCGGGTTCGAGCGAGCCCAGTTCGTCCGCCCGGCCGAGCACCCGGGCGCCGCCGTACGTCGCCATGCGCAGCACCTGACGGACCGTCAGGGCCTCGGCTCCTCCGGCGAGTCGGTGGACGAGGAGGGAGTTGCGCAGTTCGGTGTGGAGCTCGCCGGACTCGTTGGAGGCGGTGCCGTCCACGCCGAGCCCGACCGGGACGCCCGCCGCGAGCAGGGCGGGGACGGGGGCGGTGCCGGCGGCGAGCCGGGCGTTGGAGGACGGGCAGTGGGCGACGCCGGTGCCGGTGCGGGCGAAGGCGGCGATGTCGGCGTCGTCCATGTGCACGCAGTGGGCCATCCACACGTCGTCGCCGAGCCAGCCGGTGGAGTCCAGGTAGTCGGTCGGTCCCATGCCGAAGCGTTCCTTGCAGAACCGCTCCTCCTCCACCGTCTCCGAGCCGTGGGTGTGCAGCCGGACGCCCTTGCGGCGGGCCAGCGCGGCGGCCTCGCGCAGCAGGTCGGTGGTGACGGAGAAGGGCGAGCAGGGCGCGACGCCGACGCGCAGCATCGAGCCGGGGGACGGGTCGTGGTGGGTGTCGATCGCCTCTTCGGTGGCGGCGAGCGCCGCGTCCAGGGTCTCGACGGCGAAGTCCGGCGGCAGCCCGCCGTCCGACGCGCCGAGGTCCATCGAGCCGCGGGTGGGGTGGAAGCGCACGCCCAGCTCGCGGGCGGCGCGGATCTCGGCGCCGAGCAGGTCGCCGGCGCCCCGCGGGAAGACGTAGTGGTGGTCGGCGGCGGTGGTCACCCCGCCGCGGACCATCATGGCGAGGGAGGCGCGGGCCGCCTCGTACACCATCGGCTCGTCGATGCGCGCCCACACCGGGTAGAGCGCCTTGAGCCAGTCGAAGAGGACGGCGTCCTGGGCGAGGCCGCGGGTGAGCCACTGGTAGAAGTGGTGGTGGGTGTTGACCAGGCCGGGGGTGGCCAGGTGCCCGGTGGCGTCCACCCGGCGGACGACGCCGGTGAGCCCGTCGGGGGCGGGCCCCGGGCCGACGGACTCGATGTGCTCGTCCGCGATGACGAGGTGGCCGGTGGCGTGTTCGGTGTCGTGCGCGTCCACGGTCGCGAGGGCGCAGTTCTCGATGACGGTGCGCGTGGGGTGAGCTGCTGTCACGGTGCCGTTCCTCCGGAGGTGCGGGGTGCCGTGGGGGGCTAGAGGCAGGTGAGGTCCACGGGGATGCCGGGTTCCGCGCCCTCGCGCAGCACGGTGGCCTCGATCAGCCCGTAGGGGCGGTCGGCGGCGTAGTAGACCTCATGGTCGTTCTTGAGCCCGAAGGGCGCCAGGTCCACGAGGAAGTGGTGCTTGTTGGGGAGGGAGAGGCGTATCTCCTCGACCTCCGGGCGGTGCTCGACGACGCGGGCGCCCATCGCGTGCAGCGTCTGCTGGAGGGAGTACGAGTAGGTGTCCGCGAAGGCGTGCAGCAGGTGGCCGCGGACGGCCGCCCAGGACTCGTCCCACCGCGGGGCGTCCTCGGCGTCGTCCGTCCACCCGTACCGCCACTTGGAGTTGACCTCGGTGGCGAGGACGCGGTCGTCCGTCTCCGGGAGCGTGGTGTAGCGGTCCTTGACGAAGCCGCGGAACTCGGAGCCGGTGGAGTTGAGGACCACGAGGTCCTTGAGGCCCGAGATCACCTGCCAGGCGTCGCCGTCGTAGGTGATCTGCGCGGTGCGGGTCTCGCGGCCGGCCCGGACGAAGGAGTGCCGGGCGTCCCCGCCGCCCGGGGCGTCGATCCGGTCCCAGGCGTGCTCTTCGATCCGGATGCGCGCCCGGTGAATGGCCTCCTGACTGGTGACGAAGTGGCGGGCGAGGTGGATGCCGAACTCCTCGGCCGAGGCGATGCCGCGCTCCTTGGCGAAGGCGAAGACGGTGTTCTTGGTGGTGTCGGTGGTGAGGACGTTGGCGTTGGAGCCGGAGAGGTGGACGTCCTCCATGGCACCGGAGAGGGCCACGGAGACGGTGAGGTCCTTGAGGTGGTGGGTGGCGCCGTCGCGGGTGACCCGGACGACGTGGCACTCGGCCTTGCCGTACTGGTTCTGGCCGAGCACGGCGCGGCCGGCGGGGCGCCCGGGGACTTCGGCCGGGAAGGACGGGGCTTCGGTCATGGCGTGCTAGCTCCCTCGGTAGACGGAGTAGCCGAAGGGGCTGAGCAGCAGCGGTACGTGGTAGTGCTCCCCCGGCGCCACGGCGAAGGCCGCCGTGACCTCGGGGAAGAACGCTGCGCCCCCGGCTCGTTCGCGGGACAGGTGGGGTCCGACCTCGAACAGCAGCCGCGCGTGGCCGGCGTCCCCAGGCAGCGCCGGAAGGTTTCCGCACCGGCCGTCGCCGTCGGTCTCGGCGGTGCCCAGCGCCGTCCAGACGCCGTGGACGTGTGCGGCGAGGCGCACGGTGACACCGGTGGCGGGCCGGCCCGCGGCGGTGTCCAGGACATGGGTGGAGACGGTGGCGCCGGGGGCGGGGGATGCCGGCGGCGCGCCGTCGCCCTCGGCGAGCCGGACCAGCCGCAAGCGGTTGATCCGCGCCAGCTCCGCTCTCGCCACCCGCCGCTCCCGCTCCGGCGGGTTGGCGAGCCGGCGGCGGAGGGCGTCGCGCAGCTCCTCGGCGGTGCGGCCGGTGGCGCAGACGAGGAAGACGTGCCCGAACCTCTCCTGGTAGGCGAGGTTCAACTCCCTCACCTCGTCCGCGAGTCGGTCCGGCGCGCCGGCCATGCCGCGCTGCTCGGCGGCCGAGACGGCGTCGCCCGGGGTGGGCCGCCCGATGGGCGGGTGCCCGGCGAGCGCCTCGTCGAGCCCCGCCTCGTCCAGCCGCGCCACCGCCGCGTCGGAGGCCGCGCACAGCGCCGCGACGTCGCGGTACGGCCGGCCGGCCAGCATCTCGGCGGCCCAGGCCGTACTCGCGCACACCTCCGACAGCGCGGCCCGGGCCGCACCGTCCTCCGCCGCGTTGAACCGGGTGAGCCCCGGCACCGAACTCGAAGACACGGGAACCTCCGTGGCGCTTCTCGCCGCACTCGGACGCGCTGCGCACAGCTAACGCCCTGGACACCTCGGCGTCAACACTTTGTTGAAAAACCACGCCTTGCGGGATACCCGGTCAATCCCGCTCCCATGCGCGCCCGTTGTCGCCCGTCACGGCCGCCCCGACGCCCTCCGGGCCCGGAGCTCGTCGAACCAGTCGCCGCCGGACACCGGGCCCGCCTCCCCCGGCCCGCTCCCGCCGCCGGAACCCTCGGCCCGACCGCGCAGGGTCGCGGTGGCGATGTCCAGGAAGGCCGACGCGGGCCCGGCACCGCAGCCCTCCGGCACCGCCAGGCAGGTCTCGACGGGCAGGGTGTCGGCCACGGGCAGATAGACGACGTCGCGGCGGGGGTGGGAATCCGCGACGCTGAGGGGGACGAGCGCGAGGCCCTGTCCGGACGCGATGAGCTCGAACTTCTCCTCCAGCGAGGACGTACGCCGCGTCCGCACGTCGAGGACCGGCTCCCCGTCGAGGTCGGCCACCGTCAGCGCCGTGCGGCCGGCCAGCGGGTGCGTCACGGGCAGGCACGCCACCTTGGTCTCGCGGCCGATCGGGACGGTCCGCAGCCCCGCGTCGTCGAACGGCCGCCGCAGAAAGCCGACGTGCGCGCGACCGTCGCGCAGCGGCGCGTCCTGCTCCCACCAGCGCAGCGGGAACACGTCGACCGCCACCTCTGGGTGGCGCGCCGTGAACGCCCGGATGGCGTCGGCCACCCGCAGCCCCGGCGAGAAGGCGACGACGAGCCGCCGCTCACCCCGCTCGGCCTCCTGCACCCGCCGCAGCGCCGAGGCCACCACCGCCGCGATCCGGCCCGCCTCCTCGTACAGCCGCTCGCCGGCGGCGGTCAGTTCGACGCTGCGCGTGGTCCGGGTGAGCAGCAGACACCCCAACTCGCGCTCGAACGCCCGGATCTGCCGGCTGAGCACCGGCTGCGCGATGAACAGCGCCTCGGCCGCCCGCCCGAAGTGCCGATGCTCGGCCACCGCGACGAAGTAACGGAGCTTGCGCAGGTCCAGATCCATACCCGGACGGTATCAATGGGGAGGGAAGGGTATTGGACGCCAGGCGAGCGGCGCTCGGAGACTGCAGCCCGGCTGGGGACCGAGGCTTCGCTCGGGGACGGAGGCTTCGCTCGGGGACGGAGGCTTCGCTCGGGGATTCACCTCGGCCCGGAGACGGGCCCCGCTCGGAGACTCACCTCCGCCCGGAGACTCACCTCCGCTCGGAGACTCACCTCCGCTCGGAGATGGGCACCCGCCGGGAGGCTCCCTCCCCCGCTCACCCCGCCCTCGCAGCTCCTCGCCCCCCCTGTCGCCCGCATCCCCCTTCCCTCTTCCCCCTGCCAGAACAGGAACACGCACATGACCGAGACCCCACGCAGGACCGCCCTCGTCATCGGGGCCTCCCGGACCCTCGGCCTAGGGCTCGCCGCCGAGTACCTCCGGCGCGGCTGGGACGTCATCGGTACGGTCCGCGGCACCCGGCGCACCGGGCTGCACGACTTGGCCGACACGTCCGGCGGCCGGCTGACCGTCGAGTCACTGGAGATGACCGATCCGGATCAGATCAGGGCCCTGCGCGACCGCCTGGCGTCGCGCACTCTCGACCTCCTCTTCGTCAACGCGGCGATAACGCGCGGCGACCTGCCCGTCGGCGAGGTCCCGACCGACATGTTCACCGAGGTCATGGTCACCAACGCGCTGAGCCCGATGCGCGTCGTGGAGTGGCTCCGCCCCTTGGTCGCCCCGGCCGGGACCATCGGCGTGATGTCCTCCGACCAGGGCAGCGTCTCCCTCAACACGGAGGGCGGCCAGGACCTCTACCGGGCGAGCAAGTCCGCCCTCAACCAGCTCATGCGCTGCCACGCCGCCCGCCACACCACCGACCCGCGCACACTGCTGCTCATGGACCCGGGCTGGGTCCGCACCGAACTCGGCGGCCCCGAGGCGGACCTGAGCGTGGAGGAAAGCGTCCCCGGGGTGGTGGAGACGATGGAACACCACCGCGGGAAGGGCGGCCTGCACTTCGTCGACTACGAAGGAGAGGCCGTGCCCTGGTAGCGACCGCACCCGGGCCGATCCCCGGTCCCGCCCGGCAACGCCCCACCAGCCGCGCCCACGCGTCGCGCTCCGACCGTCAACTGTGGTGCCGGCTACCGGCCTTCGCTGGGCTCCAAGAGGTGCCGGCGGGTACGTTCAAGGATGACCGACGGCGGAACGGAGTGAGCGGCCATGCGGTGGAGTGACTACAGCAACGGCGAGCGCATCAAGATCCTGCGTGGCAAGGACGTCAACCAGGCCGCCCTGGCGGAGATGACGGGGCTGTCCGTCGCCACCATTCAGAAGGCCGAGCAGGACAAACAGCTGTCGCTCAACACGCTGGTGCGGATCGCCGACGCGTTGGGCGTGGACACGTCGGTCATCCTGGGGCAGCAGGCCCCGCGCCGGGCCATGGCGCAGTCCGATCGGACGATGTTGCGGTCCCTGTCCCAGGCCGTGCACGACACCGCTGCCGGGATACTGCCGGAGACCTTCGCCGAGGGGGACGAGCCCGCCCTGAGGGCAGCCATCGACGCGTGCTGGAAGAAGTACTGGCAGGGGTACTACACCGAGGCCGGCGCACTGGTGGTGCCGGTTCTCGCGGAGGCTGCCGTCCACCTCCGCGAGCGCCCGGCCGGTGCGCAGGGCACGGCTTGGGGGCTCCTGGCCGACGCCTACAGGCTGGCGGCGTACGTCGCGAACCTGATGGGATCACGCGACCTCGCCTATGCGGCGATCGGCCACGCCCAGGCGGCCGCGGAACGGTCGGACGACGAGTTGCGGCCCGCTCTCGTCACCTCAGGCCGCGCTTGGGTGTACCTCCGCGACGCACGGCTGGACGACGCGCTGCGTCTGGCGGAGAAGGCGGCGGTGGACATCGAGCCTCGGTTCTCGAGGGCGACCGCGGACCAGCTGACCGTCTACGGCTCCCACATCAACTTCGCGGCGGTCGTGGCGAGCCGCATGCAGAACAAGGACCTGGTCAAGAGCTACCTGTCGTTGGCGACCGCGACGGGCGCCCGGCTGGGCGCCGAACACCGCGCCCACGGAACGCTGTTCGGCCCGGTCACGGCCGACACGCAGGCGGTCGGCATCGCCGTGGCGCTCGGCCAGGCCGGCAAGGCCCTGGAGCTGATCCGGGGCATCCCGGAGAGCAGCCTGGGCGCCCTCACCGAGGCCGCGCGCAACCGTTTCGCCATGGACAAGGCCATGGCCGAAGCCGACGCCCGAATGTGGAACGCCTCCCTTGACACGCTGGAGAAGGCCCTGGTGCGAGCCCCCGTGTGGGCCCGCCACCAAGCGCTCCCCAGCGTGATCATGCAGAAGGTCGGACGAGCCTCGACCGCCCGCGTCCGGCGAGTGTCGGCACTGATCGGCACACGCCCGGGCATCGAGCCCGGCCTCGTCCCGACGGCGGCCAAGACCGCGCTGTAACGCCCGGTCCGGCCGCGCGCGCGGTGCCGGACTCGTACGCGGCATACGAGTCTCGCTCCTCCGGAATCCAAAGGGCGCCTGACGCAGGCGAACCGGAACACGGCGAATGCGCGCGGTCGTACACCCGGGTTCTTCCTCCCGCTGCACGGGCGGAGCACCGTATGACGCATGAATCAGCCGTATGACTCGGCTCGGCGCCGCCTCATCGCGGACGCGTCCAGTGGCTTTCCCGAGCAGGTCCGTGTCGTCCTCTACGCCCTCGTCTCCGACGGCGGCAGCCCGCTCACGGCCCTGACCTACCTGCGTCGGCAGGCCGAGGCCCGGGGCTGGATCGTGCACAGCGAGTTCTTCGACCTCGCCACCCTGACCAGCGCACGGAGCGAGCGGCCCTCATGGCCGAAGGTCGAGCGCCTGCTCCAAAACCGCGACGTCGCCGGAGTCGTCGCCAGAAGCGAGGACGAGATCGCGTTCGACCCGACCGGGAAAGAGCACCTGCGGAACTGGTTGCATGCCATCCCCGCCTTCGCGAAATACCCCGACCCCCCGGCCGGGGGCTTGAGTGGCAGCACGACCGTTCTGCGCCGGGGCTGGTAATGGTCCGATACGGCAACTTGGCCACGGACATCCGTGACGGGCGAATCGGCGAGCTGGTCCGCCAGAACTCCGACCACGTCGTGCTGCGTTCGCCGGACGGCGGGAGCGAATGGGCCTGCCCGTTCGAGGATCACCGCATCGCCACCGTGCGGGAGCTGAAAGCCGCCGGCCTCTGGGAGTGGCGATGAACGCGGATCCGAAAGCGCCGCGTTCGCGCCTGACGCTGCGCGTCTCGCGGGACGGCGGCCGGACGTACGGCCCCACGGTCACCCACCTCCCCCACCCGGAACGCCCGCCGGACTCGGCACTCCGCTTCCCACCCTGCACCTGCCCCACCTGCCACCCGAGGAACCGATGAGCCACCCCTCACCCCCGATTCACTTGCCGCACAGCAGCGGCCTGCGGACGCTCCCCGTACCCTCGCCGTGCCCCGCGTGCGACGTCCAGAGGGGCGAGCTCCAAGCACTGGAGGTCGAGCTGCGAGCGGCCGAGCGCCGTGAGGACGGCAACCGCATCGCCCTGCTGAGGCACGAACACGACGAGCGGCTGAACGCCCTGCGCCACCACCGCGCCGGCCACGCGCGGCGGGGCACGCCCTGAGTGGTCGGCTCGCGGCGTGCCCCGGACGCCCGACCGTCAGCGATACCCCAACGTCACACCATCGAGCGCTGACAAGCCGGACGGAAGGTCGCGTACCGCACTCCGAGTCTGGGCATGATCAGCCCCACCGAGTCTGTGTCAGCGCACTACGCCGACGCAGAACCACGAGTCGGCTGACCACCGGCCAACGCACCACCGGCAGGAAAGCCGGAACGGTTTAAAAGGCACAGGCGTGGGTGCTGTCCGGCTCCTCCGGATGGAGAGCTTGCCGAACAGTTCGGGCCGGCGTATGGCGGGTCTTCGGCAGGGAGAGTCGCTGCGGTGCGCGGCGGCGTGTGTCCGCTCGTTGCTCAGCGCGAATGGAGTGAAGGTGACTTCGAGTGAGCGGACCACGTGCGGTGCCCAGCTCGAACCGATCACCGCACGTGAGCCGCGCCTGTTCTCTCCGCCGGAGGAGGGGCGGGATGCCGGAGAGTGGGTCCCTCGCGCGGTCCGAGGCCGGGCCACCGGTCCGCGAGGTGTGGCGGATTCGGCCGCCCCGCGGTTCGCGGTCTTCGACCTCGACGGCACGCTGCACCCGGATGCCATGGGCATCCTTCTGCTGCGGGATCTGCGCGCAGCGGGGATCTGCCACAGCGCGCCGGCAGAGCGGCTGTTCGAGTTCCTGGGGTGTCGGGACCAGGACCGTCTGCATGAGCCGCACTCGGTGAGCGCCGCCTACCAGCTGTACGCCCAGGCTCTGCGGGGCTGCGACCTGCACCGGGTCGAGGATGTCGCCCGCCGGCTGTGGGAGCGCGAGGTGGACAACGTCTTCGCCTATGTCGCCCCGGTCCTTGGGGAACTGCGCGGCCGGGGCACAAGGCTGATTCTGATCTCGGGGAGTCCCCAGGAAGTGGTGGAACAGGTGGCCCTGACCCTGGGCTTCCACCAGTGGCGAGGCGCGGTCCTGGCAGCGAAGGACGGCCTCTACACCGGGCGTTACTCCCGAACTCCGGCGGTAGCGGGGGAGAAAACGGCCCTCGCGGCACACCTCGTCGGCGGACGGCAGCACCTGGCGCAGTGCGCTGCCGTGGGCAACTCCACCTCCGACATCGAGCTGCTGGCCGCGGTGGGACGTCCGGTCGCCTTCGAGGCGGGGCCCCGGCTCGCCGACGCGGCCCGGCGCCACGGCTGGCCGCTCGCCGACCGCTCGTCTCTCACCACAGCCATGCTCGGCCTACCGCCCCGTTGACGCTTTCCGTCGCGGGGACCACCACGAGAAAGGGAGCCGATGGCGGGAGCACACGGCAGCGATGTCATCGTGGAAGCCGAAGGCGTTCTCATCCAAGGCGCCGGTGAACTCACGGGCGCCTTGGCCGGCGTGCCGGCCCGCAGGATCTTCCTGACCGCCCCATGGCTGCGCTACGCCAGGGGAGAGCTGACCGAGCAGGAGGCGTACGAGCACCTCTCCGCCGCCCTCGGCGTCCGGCCGTCGGACGTCGCCGACGCTGTCACCGCCCACTGGGAGACCTGGCAAACGCCTCCCGGCCTCCTGGACCTCCTCGACACCCTCCAGGACCAGGGCACTCGTCTGTACTGCGTGGTCACCATGGCTTCAGAGCACTGGAAACACGCTCTGCAGCGGCTGCCCGACCTCTGGTCCCGCTTCACCGGCGTGGTCACCACCGGCGAGCTGGGCACCGAACTGGCCAGCCTCGACACCCTCAGCCGCCTGTGCCACCGCTGGTCCCTCACCCCCCAGGACACCACCTTCATCGGAGCCGACCTGCAGACACTGCAGTTCACCCGCGCCGCCGGGATCCGCTCCATCCGGTACCGGACACCCGCAGACCTGTGGCGGCTGCGCAGCGAGCACAGCAGGCTCCAAGCCGCCGAGGACTACGTCCACCACCGGCTACGCACGGGCGACTACCGCTCCCACCTGATCACCGGCACCGGCGAACAGCACGCGGTGGATGAGATCTGGTCGCCGTTCTACCTCCTGGACGCAAGCCCTGCGATCGCCCGCGGCGAACCCGGCCGGGCCCTCCTGCGCCAACTCGCCGCCCTCGGCCAGGACGGCCTCTACTCCTTCCTGCGCACCGCCCACCCGCTCCTCGGCGAACTGCCCGTCGACGCCGACGACACGGGGCTGGCGGTGTCCGTCCTCCACGCCCACGGCCTGGTCGACGAGGAGTCCCTCCAGCGGGTCGCCGACCGTATCCTGGCCAACTGCAACCGCGACGGAATCGTCAGGATGTACTTCACGCCCCACCGCCCCCGCGTCGACGCCGTGGTCTGCGCCGTCGCCCTGTACGTCCTCTACCTGGCCGGGCGCCACGAGGCCCCCCAGGTCCGGGCGACCGAGGACTTCCTCCACGCCCTGCTGGAGAACAAGTCGTACGAGCAGGGGACCATCTACACCCCGTCACCGGACTTCTACCTGTACGTCCTGTTCCGCGTCGCCCGCAGGTTCCCTCGCTTCCGCGACCGGTTCCGACCACTGCTGGCCACCCGGCTCGCCCAGCGGATCGCCACCACCGACGAACCAGCCGGCCAGGCCCTGCGCGTCATCATGTGCCGCACCCTGAACATCCCCAACGACACCGACTACCAGCGCCTCCTCGCCCAGCAGCACGCCGACGGCTCCTGGGACCCCTCGCCCGCCTGGCGCGGAATCGCCAGGACCGTCGTCGGCTACAACCGCGTCCTCGACACCACCTTCGCGGCCCAGGCCATGCGCCTCACCCTGACCCATACGAACGACGACCGGTAGCGCAATCCATGCTGCGGCGTCGCGCCACAGTCCGCCCCGCCGGTAGGGGCTTTACGTCGGGTGTTCGAGACGGAGCGCCTCCGATCGCGCACGACGACGCGACAACCAGTAGGTGCGTAGTCGCACCCGTGGCGGGGACGAGGGCACGCCACCGGGGGGGGAAGCGTGGTGCCCGCCACCACGCCCCGCACTCACCGGCTCGCCCCCGGCGCCTCGGGGAGGGTCAGGGTGAACGTTGTGCCGGGGCGGGGGTGGTCGGAGTGGGCGGTGAGGGTGCCGTGGTGGCGTTCGGCGATGGTGCGGGCGATGGGGAGGCCCAGGCCGCTGCCGCCCGTGTCGCGGGCGCGGGCCTCGTCGAGGCGGGTGAACCGTTCGAAGACGCGCTCGTACTCGTCCGGGGCCAGGGGCGTGCCGTCGTTGTGGACGGTGAGCGTATGGGTGCCGCCGCCGGTGGTGACGTCCAGGACGACGGCGGTGCGGGCGTGGCGTACGGCGTTGTCGAGGAGGTTGCGCAGCAGGCGGTGGAGTTGTACGCCGTCGCCCCGGACGGGGGCCTGGTCGGGAGTATCGCGCTTGGAGACGGGGTGTCCGCGGTGGCGGTACTCGTGGACGAGTTCCGCGGCGAGGCCGGCCAGGTCGACCAGGGAGTGGGCGGCGGGGTGGTCGGGGCGGGCCAGCAGGAGCAGGTCCTCGGTGAGGGTGTGGATGCGCCGGGTGGCGGTGAGGGCGTGGCGGAGCGTCCGGTGGGCGTCGACGGTGTCGGGGTGGGCGAGGGCGGTTTCGAGTTCGTAGCGCAGCGCGGCGACGGGTGAGCGCAGTTCGTGCGAGGCGTCCGCGACGAAGCGGCGTTGGCGTTCCACCGCGTTCTCCAGCCGGTCCAGCGTGGTGTTGGTGGTCAAGGCCAGGCGGCGGACGGGGTCGCGGGCGTCCGGGACGGGGACCCGGCGGTCGAGGCTGGCGTCGGTGATCTCGGCGACCTCCCGCCGGATCGCCTCGACGGGGCGCAGGGAGCGGCGCGCGGCGGCCCAGGCGAGGGCGGCGACCAGCAGCGCGGCCAGCGGGACGCCCGTCAGAAGCGGGGTGCGCAGGGGGAGCGTCGCCCGCTCGGCGTCGCCCGGGGGCACGAGGACGTAGAGCGTGGAGCGGCACGACCCGTCGGGCTCGGTGGGCAGGCGGCACGCGCTCGCGGGGGTGTGCACGGCGGTGGCGAAGACGGTCATCGTGCGGTGCGCGAGGACGTGCGCCTGCCGGTGGGCGATGAGCGCCTTCTGCTCCGCGGAGGTGTCGCTGCCGGGCGGTGGCTTCAGCGTTCCGTCGGGGCGGTGGAAGCGGTCGTGGTCGTGTTCGTCGACCGCGCCGACGTGGACCGTGCCCCGCTCCGGGCTGCCGGTCGCCCGGTGGCGCGGCTGGTCGGGGGGCGGTGGGAGCAGGGCGGGCAGGCCGGTGAGCTGCCGGGTGCCGCCGGCCGCGGCGACGGTCCGGCCCGTCCGGTCGATCTCGACGAGGGGCCAGCCGCGCAGGGGATCGCCGAGGATCTCCTCGCCGGCGGCCGCCTGGGCGGCGAGCTGCGCGGACAGCTCGTACGCCCGGTTGTTCGTCGTCCGGTCGGCATCCTCGCGGACGTGCCGGAACAGCCACCACGCCCCGGTTCCGCACAGCACGAGGGCGGTGGCTCCCGCCACGAGCGCGATGCGCGCCTGCCCGGGCAGGCGGCGCAGGAGGGCGGGGGTACGGCGGGAGGGGTGCCGCCGGGCGGCCGTCATGGCCGTTCGCGGGGGGTGAGGCGGTAGCCGTGGCCGCGGACGGTCTCGATGCTGTGGGTGGCGAAGGGGGCGTCGACCTTCTTGCGCAGGGTGGAGATGTAGACCTCGACGATGCCGGTGCCCCCGGTGTAGGCCGGGTCCCAGACCTCGTCGAGGATCTCCTCCTTCGACACCGGGCGGTCCGGCGCGTGCAGCAGACACGTGAGGATCGCGAACTCCTTCGGCGTCAGCGCGAACTCGGTGTCCCCCCGGCCCGCGCGGCGGGAGGTGATGTCCGCCCACAGGTCGCCGACGCGCAGCACGGACCGGTCGGCCGCGGCGCCGGCGCCCCGGCGCAGCAGGGCCCGCAGCCGGGCGAGCAGCACCACCGAGGAGAACGGTTTGACCAGGTAGTCGTCGGCACCGGTGTCCAGGCCCTCCGCCTCGTCGTACTCGCCGCCCTTCGCGGTGAGCATCAGCACGGGCGTGGTGAGGCCCGCGGCGCGGAGGGCGGAGCAGATGCGGTAACCGTTCAGGCCGGGGAGCATGATGTCCAGCACGATGACCGAGTGGTCGCCGGTCAGGGCGCGCTCCAGTCCCGTGGTGCCGTCGCGGACGAGTTCGACGCGGTAGCCCTCCGCCGTCAGACCGCGCCGCAGGGCGGGCCCGAGCTGCGGATCGTCCTCGACGACCAGGATGTCCTTCTCGCCGTTCACAGGGTGAAGCCTGTCATGCCGTATGCCGTTCTTCCTGAAGATGACCTTTGGGTTCTTCAGGAAGCCTTCAGGTCGGTTCGCGCATGCTGTGTCTCCGTTCCCGCCGGGCGGGAGCGCCCACCACCGGGCGGGGTCGCCCACCGCCGGGCGAGGTCGCCCACCGCCGTCCGGCGGCTCCCGGCCGTCCCGCGTCCCGGCACCGGCCGCCGCGGCCGCCGCCCGTGCACCGCCCGCGACCCGCTCCACCAGCCAGCCGGAGGCGTGCCCGCCCATGCGTATTTCCTTCCTGCTCCACAACGCCTACACCATCGGCGGCACGATCAGATCGACGTTCAACCTCGCCACCGCGCTGGCCGCCCACCACGAGGTGGAGATCGTCTCGGCCCTCCGCTACCGCGCGACACCGGCCATGGGCGCCCCGCCGGGCGTCCGGCTGACCCATCTGGTCGACCTGTGGCGCGACTCCCCGCACTACGACGGCGACGACCCCCGCCACGCCGAGCCCGCCCGCGTCTTCCCCCGCGCCGACGGCCGCCACCGGCAGTACAGCCGCCTCACGGACGAGCGCATCGGCCGGTACCTGTCCGGGGTGGAGGCGGACGTGGTCGTCGGCACCCGGCCGGGCCTGAACGTGCACATCGCCCGCCAGGCCCGCCCCGACGTCATCCGCGTGGGCCAGGAACACCTCGCCCTCTCCGGTCACGGCCTACGCATGCGCCACGAAATACGCCACCGCTATCCCCTGCTGGACGCGCTCACCACCGTCACGGAGGCCGACGCGCGGGCCTACCTGCGGCTCGGCCTGCCCGGCCTGCGCGTACGGGCGATCGCCAACAGCGTCCCGGCCACGGCCGCCAGCCCGGCCGAGCACACCGGCAAGGTCGTGGTGGCCGCGGGACGGCTCGTCCCGGTGAAGCGGTACGACCTCCTCATCCGCGCCTTCGCCACCGTCGCCGCCGCCCACCCGGACTGGCGGCTGCGGATCTTCGGCCGGGGCGACACCACCGGCGACGAGAAGCGCGCCCTGACCGCCCTCGTCGACGAGCTCGGCCTGAACGCCCACGTCACCCTCCACGACCACGTCGCCGCCCTGGAGGACGAACTGGCCAAAGCCTCCATCGCCGTCTCCGCCTCCGACCGCGAGTCGTTCGGCATGACCATCGTCGAGGCCATGCGCTGCGGCCTCCCGGTCGTCGCGACCGACTGCCCGCATGGCCCGCGCGAGATCATCACCGACGGCGTCGACGGCCGCCTGGTCCCCACCGGCGACGCCGCCGCCCTCGCCACCGCCCTGTGCGACCTCATCCGCGACGACACCCTGCGCCGCCGCATGGGCCGGGCGGCCCACCGCAACGCGTCCCGCTTCACCCCGGACCACATCGCCGCGCAGCACCTCGCCCTCTACGAGGACCTCCTGACCCGCGGCCCGGGCAAGCGCTCCCTCGGCCCTCTGGGCGAGGCGGCCCACCGGGCCCGCACAACGGCCATCGACACGGCACACGCGCTCCGGTCGAGCGCGCGGCGGGCGCTGAAGGGCTGACCGCCCGGGGCGCCGGCTGAGGGGCCCGATCCAGCCCACCGCCCGGACGGGCGGACGGGCGGACGGACGGACGGGCAGACGGGCAGACGGGCAGACGGGCGGAACGGCGACGGGCCGACGGGCCGACGGGTGAGCACCGCGGAACACCAGTGCAGGACGCCTTCTGCGGCACCGCCCGCCATCAGCACCGGCCGGCGCCGACCGTCAACCCAGCCCCACAGCGGACGCGAGGCCCCTCCCCCATTCCCCGGCAGGGCCCGGCCAGCTGAGAGGCGTGAAGAAGGCGGCTACGAAGAAGATGGCGGATGCCGCGATGCCGAGCAGAAACGCGGAGACCCCGGCGGCTTCCTCCGAGTCTCGGTTCAGCATTTCCATGGCCAGCATCGCCGCGAAGAACAGGGCGAGAAGGAACACCACCGCGCCCACGAGCGCGACGCCCACGGTGAACGGCAGCACTCCCCAGAGGCTCGCGTTCGACGCGAAGGCAGCGCGGCCGGCCGTGACGACGAGCACCGGGATCCACGGCGGGACCGCACAGCCCACCCATGCCACGCCGATCAGCGAGCGTCTGGGCGGACCGGGCACCGGCGCCCGACGCGCGGTGTCGGCGGTGGACCGGGCAGCCGGGACCCCACCCTTGTCGTTCGCGACGGCCGCCCCTACGGGGCCCGTACGCGTGCCTGTCCCGGGTCGCCGCGTCCACTGCCCTTCGATGACCCGCGCGTCCCGCCCCTGGCCTCCGCCTTCGAACTCGTCCCCGAGCTGCCGCAGTTCCTCGCGCACGGCGCCGAGTTCCGCCTCGGCGCGCTCCAGGACCTCGTCGAATCGTCCCGCTCCCGTTGGTCCCGCGACGTTCCCGCGGGGTCGTGCGGAGAGGTTCCTTCCCCGTCCCGGTCGGCGGCCCGCAGATGGCGTGCCAGCTCTTGCCGCGCATGAGCCGGCAGCGTCTCGGCCTTGGCGCGTTGTTCCTCGGCCTGCCGCATGGTCCGCTGGGCCTGCATGACGCGCAGCTCGGCGTTCCGAAGCCTCTCGGTGAACTCGGCGTACGCCTCGGCACGGCCTTCGGCCTTGGCCTTCCGTGCCTGTTCCTCCAGCTCCTGGCAACGCGCCGCCCACTCGCCGACGGCGAGGGTCAGCACCTGGACGACCATGTCGGCCCGTTGACGGGCCTGGTGGACTGCCAGACCCCTCTCCTCGGCGGTGACGTGGATGTGGGTCACGTACTGATTGGCACCCGACTGGTACACCTGCGCGCTGTCGGAGGCGCGGCCGTACGTCCGGGGGCTTGTGCCCGCGCTGTCTCCCCGGTCGGCCCGCTCGCTCATCGTTCGTTGATGTGCTGGTCCCTGGCCGCCTGGTAGACACGGGCGTGGCCTTCGGCCCGGGCTTCCAGCCGCACGCCTCCGTCGATCCGCTGCCCGCCGGTGGTTCGCTCCCGCCACCCCTCGACCAGGTCCCGAACGTGCTCGGCCGCGTCCGGACGTTCATCCAGCAGCGCGGCGAACCGCCCGGCCCACTGCCCCTCCAGCCGTCCGGCGGGGTCGGGTCCGTCGGCGGCACCGAGCGCGGCGGCCCGGGACGCGTCCAGCTCCCGCTCGACTTCTTCGACTGCCTGCGGGCGGAACCGGCGCCAGACGGTCACGACTCCGTCGCGCGTCTGCTGCCACCCCTCACCGACGAGCAGGGTCACCAGGGACGTACTCGCGGTGCCGGCCAAGGTGAGCACATAGGGATCCATCGAAGCCCCCCGGGATGCCGAGCGATCGGGAGGCACACGTTCTCCCGCCTGCAACGAAGGTCCCATCGTAACCCAACCAGCGGCGCGAGTAGGGGCGTTGGCTCGCCATCGTGACCTCGGCCGCTCGTACGCCGATTTCAGCTCACACCGGGAGGGTCGGATGGAACCGAGGAGTGCCGCGGCAACGGGGAAGGACTTCCGGCCCGTACATCGGCGTCAGCCTCACGCTGCACTGCGGCTGCTCGATCCGGGACTTGCGTACGTTCGCCGCCCACACGCAAGAACAGCGAGGGGGTGGACCGTGGCGACAAGTGGCGGCTGGGGCAGCAGTAGCGGGCCAGGAGGAGCGCGCTACTCCTTGCGCGTACGCCGCAAGAGCCTCGCCGGCTGACACCGCTCTGCCGGTCGCGTTCCCAGGGTGAACGCGCAGACCCTGGTGGCCCCGCAATGGAACGCCCGGCCTGCGGAGCCGGCATGACTTTCTCCCCCTGCCAAGGCACTTCTGGAGCGTCCGAGTAGTGCGCCAAGCAGCCGCAACGCGCGTATTCTGAACCGAGTGAGAGCTCACTCTAGTAGTAAGTATTGAATCGGAGCACCTGTTGAGAACCGTCCTGACAGTGACGGACGCGTCGGGCGAAGAGCACGTCTTGGCCAACTGCACGGACGCCTCGGGGATATTCGTCACGCCCTCCACTCCGCGAGAGCGCCTCACCCTTATCGGCTTCGCCCCGGCCGGTCTTCCGGTCGATCGGACTCATCCGGGGAACGGAGACGAACTCGGAGACCTCGTCATCGAGGCTAGCGACGGCACGCGCCCCGTGGAGTGGTGGGGGCTCAACCGCGCCACCGCCCTGAGCAGGGAAACAAATGCGCACGATTCCTCGCTGACTGACATCACCATCGAAGCGGAGATCGATCCCGACGACAGCCCCGATCGAGCCTCCTCCATCACCTCCATCATTGGATACGACATCTTCGATGAGAGCCAAAACCAGATCGGTTCCTGCTTGTCGGTCCACGGGCTGAACGAAGAGCGAGTACCACCCCGTACCCCCCTCATCCTGTCCGGCTGCGAGGTCACAGGACGCCCGATCAAGCCCGAAAAAGACAGTGCCCACGCACCGGCTCTCTGGGCCTTGGATTCGTCGGGCAGGCAAATGAGGAGACTGGACGTCTTCCTCGACGACGCACACGTCCACCCGTCAAACGCACACAGGGGCCTCGTCGACATCCGCCTTCCCTACGGACTGGAAGCTCCCCCGCCCGGCTCGGTACGCCCGGCCTGGGACCTGTGGGAGGCGGGAGCCCCCGCCTCCCGGAACGAATGGTCGGCACTGTCCACCGAATGCAGAAGGGAATGGCTTCGGTTCGCGTACTTCAACAAGGCGGGCGCCGACCCGGTCACACAAGAAGCGGAATACGAACTCGACGGAAGACACGTGACCGATGAACCCGGACTGCATTGCGCCATGGGGGAAGCGCTCGTCGGCCCCGGCGGCTACTACGGCTCGGAGTGGAACTCCTTCGAAGACTGCCTGAGCGGGGGCTTCGGAGCGGTCCCGCCGTTCACGCTCATCTGGCATGACTCCCACGTCGCGCGCCGAAGCTTGTCAGGAGAAGGAAACGCCGGGGAATCTTACTTCGACGATATTCTGCGTCTCCTTGAACGCCACCACGTTCACGTTAAGACGCGTTGACGCCCTACCTGAGCGAGGGAGACCGATCGTCGGCCGCTCGACGGCAAGGTCACCGAGACGGGCCTCAGTTGGTGACGCTGCCGGGAATCTCGCAATCGTTTGCACTCGGTGTCATCAGGTCAGACCGCCGTCGGCGCGTATGGTCTGGCCGGTCAGCCATCGGGCGTCCGGGCCGGCCAGAAAGGCCACGACGTCCGCGATGTCGGAGGGTTTCCCGAGCCGGCCGAGGGCCGTCATCCGGGCCACGTCGTCAAGGGATTCGGCCGGTACGGCCCTGCGGAGCAGGTCCGTGTCCGTCGGGCCGGGACAGACCGTATAGGCAGAAGATGCCGGCGTTGTTGACGAGGATGTCCAGTCCGCCATACGCGGTCGCCTTCGCGCAGTGGGCGTCGACGACAGTGAACAGGTTCTCGACAGCGTCGAGGTCCGCCACGTCGGCACGGACCGCCCAGATCGCTCAGCCTCGACTTCCGCGGCTGCCTCATCGTCGGAGGCATAGCTGAACACCACTGCGGCGCCTTCGGACGTCACGAGTACGAGCTCCGACCGAACCACTCCGACGAAACCCGCTCAATGCGACCCACTCACCGATACCGTCTCCGAGGTGGCTCCCCGGGCCAGAGGAGCGTTCGGTGATGGCGTCGCCTTGGCGCAGGCGTGCGGGCAGGCTCTCGTTCAGGTGAATCCTGGTGGCAGGGTCGCGCCTGCTGCGCCCGAAACTCATGCTGAATGCCACTGATCGGCTGATCGGGAGGTATGTGACATGAGGCTTGGATCATCCCGTTGGGCTCGTGCCGGCGTGGTAGCGGCGATCATGGGCATTTGTGTGCCTGCCTTCGCGGGCACCGCTCACGCCGCCCCGTCGTCGAAGCTGCTCTTCTCGGCCGACGGGGGCGCGACATGGAGCTCGAACGTCAGCACAAGCTCGGGCAGTACGGTTCTGGTGAGGATCTGGTCGCACAACGACACCGGCGCCACGATCCGCAACACCTCGATCACCACCTCGCTGCCCGGCGGTACGACACTGACCCCCAACTCGACGCGGAACTGCCTGAGCCCCCGCACGACCGATCCGACTCAGCCCTCGGACTCCGACACCACCTGCGGCGAGACGGTCGACGACGCGGCCGTCTGGTCGGGCGCCAACCTCACCACCAGCCCGACGGCAGGCATCCAAGGACGCTCGACCGCCGCGACTTCGGGAGACCTCGCGACCGGCTGGAGCTATGTGGGGTTCTCGATGCGTACGCCCTCTGTGGACTCGACCACCACTCTCACCGAGACCGCAAGCCTCAACGGGTCCGGGACAGGACATCCCTCGTCCAGCGGGACGATCACCGTGTCGGACTGAGGACCGTATGCCGCAGGTCGCGGGCCGGGGGGTCCGTCGGGACGTAGCGGCCTTCCGTACCTGACACGGTAAGCGCGAGCTGTCATGCGATCTTCACGGTCGTTGCTAGGTTCACCGCGTTGCAGACGGCATCCCCCTAATGAAAGGCGTGTCATGCGCAAGCCAGCGGCGTTCCTGTCGGCGGTCTTCTTGGCGGTGGGCTTCCACACGGCCATGGTTCCGCAGGCCTCGGCGGCCGGCCCCCACTGGGCAGAGCTCTTCACACCGGTCGGCCCTGGCACCTGGTACTCCGGGAAGTGCGCCACGCCCAAGGGCAACAGCACGGCCAACGGCACTGTCGTCACCCTCTGGACCTGCACCGGGGACGAGCTCCAGAAGTGGGACCGCGACGACTACCAGATCGTCCACAAGGCGAGCGGGAAGTGTCTGACCCCGCGCGGCGACGCGTACGACACCAACGGCGCGGTGCTCACCCTGTGGCCGTGCGACAACAGCGGCAACAACCGCAGCCAGCAGTTCTGGTCGGACGACTGGTCCATCAAGACCAACCACTCGGACAAGTGCCTCACCAACAAGGGCGGTTCGTCCGGCAACGGGACCTACCTCACCCTGTGGACCTGCGCCTCGGACTACCCGCCGGAGCAGCACTGGATGATGCGGTACTGAACGGGCGGCCCCCGGCCCGCTTCACTCCGCCCGGTTGAGGTAGTTGTAGATGGTGAACCGGCTGACGCCCAGGGCGGCGGCGACCGTTTCGACGCCGTGGCGGAGGGCGAAGGCGCCGCGCGACTCCAGGGTGCGGACCACGGACTGCTTGGTCTTGCGGTCGAGTTGGGCGAGCGGGGTGCCGTGGCGGCGTTCGAGGTCGGCGAGGATACGGTCGAGGGAGTCCGCGAGGTGCGGGAGGCGGACGGCGACGGCCGCGCGGCCCTCCCAGCTGAGGACCACGTCGTCGGGCTCGGCCTGGGCGGGGTCGAGGAGGCGGCCACCCATCGCCTCCACGAGGGGCGCCACGGCGGCGCGGAAGCGCTCCGCCTCGGCGGCCGGGTCGTTCACGAGCCGGCTCCCGGGGCGCCGTAAGGCTCGTCGGCCGCGGCGGACGCGGCGGACGCGGCGGACGCGGTTTCGTCCGCGCCACGGCCACCGGGCGCGGCGGAGCCGTCGGGCGCCGAGGAACGGCCGGGCGCGGCGGAGCCGTAGGGTGCCGGGGAAGCGCCGGGCGTCGAGGAATCGTCAGGCCCGGCCGCACCCGCGTCCCCCCAAGGCCCGTCGTCCCCCTCCAGCACGTTCACCTGGAGGGAGATCCGGGTCGCGCCCGCGCCTATCGAGCGCCGCAACAGCTCCTCGACGGCGGTCAGGACGGCGTCGGCACGCCCCTCGGCGGTGTTGCCGAACGGGCCGACGTCCACGTGGTCCAGCCCGGCGTCCCGGACCACGTCCCGGGCGACGACGGCGTGCGGTGGCGGCCGGTCGAGGTCGAACGGCTCCGTGGTGAATTCCACTCTCAGTCGCACCATGCCGACACGGTAACCGGCCCGGCGTCTCACTTGGACGTCACGTGAATTCGTACGTTCCGAAGAGAGTTCACTCTGCGTCGGGGACGCCCGGCCGCCACCGCCACGCTCGGTGACCCCGCCCGGCCGTCGCGGCAGCGGCGTCGTACGCGGGGCCGTACAAGTTCCCCGGCACTTTCCGCGTCGTCCCCGCCCGCCGTGCCGCCAAGTGAGACACGGAAGACATTCGGTGACGTGGATCACATTGCCGCTTCTGAGACGGTACATCCATCATTGTGTTGGCCAACGATTTAATGGCGCTCTTTCGGGATCTCGGAGCACACGTCCCGAATGCCCCGCACGCCCGGCTCCCACCGCCGCGGCATCGGCCGACGAACGGCGCGCACCCCCCGTTTCCCTACCGCGTGAACACGTGATTACGGAGAACGACGTGAGCACACCCGCGTTATCCACCCGCCCGCCGGCGCCCGCCTTCCGGGCCTCGCTCGCCCTCGCGCTGCCCGCGCCCGCGCCGACCGTCCTCACCGGACGCCTCGTCCCGGACGACCTCTGGCATCTGGCGAAGGAGGCCATACCGCCGACGCCGAAACGGCCGCAGGGCGGCGGGCAACGGCGGCTCGACGACCGCGAGGTACTGGCCGCCATCGTCTTCGTGGCGGGCTCCGGCTGCAGTTGGCGCCGGCTGCCCCCGGTGTTCGGCGCCTCCTGGCAGACCGTGCACCGCCGCTTCACCGAGTGGAGCGCCGCCGGCCTCTGGGACTTCCTCTGCACGGCCGCCGAACGCCGCGCCGCGGTCCCGCGATCCGACTGGACGCTCACCGTCTGCCGCCGCATCCGGGCACGCGCGGCCGCCTCCGCCGCCTCCGCCGCTCCCTCTGCTTCCTCCGCTCCCTCCGCTCCCTCCGCCTCCACGGCTCCTCCCGCCTCCCCCGCCTCGCCGGCCCCTCCGGGCGCCCCCGGCGTCGCGGCGCCCACGGCCCCCTCGGAGCGCCCCGCCGACGGCTCCCCACCGGCACCCCCCGCC
>NZ_JBPQTX010000071.1:0-26082 GCF_051386555.1 Streptomyces sp. URMC 126 | reverse complement strand
TCCTCAAACGCCGGACGGGCTGATACAGCCGGTCCGGCGGGGGTGCGGGGGCTTGCCCCCGCAAGAAACGGGAAGGGGCGGGACAGGGGCATCCCCCCTCATTCCTCCGCCGCGTCGAACAGGCGGTGCATCTCCCTGCGCAACCCCGCCACGTCCCGCACCGGCTCCGGGAACTCGAACCGCGCGTCGAACGAGCGGTCGGCCGGCGCCCCGGACCCCTCGCGGGTGAAGCGGACGCGGAAGCCGAAGCGGTCCAGAGCCAGTGGTACGGCGGCGCCCGTGCCCGTCCTCCGTTCGTCCAGGAGGTGCCACAGGGTCCGTACCTGATCCGCGTGCCCCGCGTGGAGGTGCTGGAGGAGCTCCGCCTCGTACTCGACGAGCGGGTCGGGCGCGGCGGCCGCGAAGTCGTCCGGGGAGACGGTCTCGATGCCCCAGAGGTCGTCCACAGAGATGTCGCCGAGCTCCAGGCGGAGCATCATGCGGCCAGGCTCCGTGACACCGGGCACGCACGTCAGCCAGCCCGAGAGCCAGGCGCGGCCGCGGATGCGGTTGGGGACGGAGACCGGTGCCACGTCGGTGAGCTCCAGCACGGCGGGGAGATCGTCGTCCTGGGCGTGGGTGGCGGCGCGGACGACGGGGGAGTCGGCCGGGTAGACGAGGTAGACGTCGCCGTCGGGCCCGACGGTCCGTACCTCGGGGGAGAGGGGTTCGGGGCGGGTGGCGGCGGCCCCGGGAACGAGCAGTACCGCCGAGCATGTACTCTGTACGAGAGTTCGTGTGCGCTCGGCTGCTGACGGCATCCGGGCGGTTTCAAGTCCGCTGGGACGCGGCTGACCACGATCTGATCGGACCTCCGTCGCACCGACGCCATCAGTTGCGTCGGCCTTCTTCGTGCTGTCCGTGACGTGACTGGTGTTCCCCGGGCGAGACATGCGATCTCCTTGAGTAAGGTGAGCCTAACCTAACCTATTTCGGAGGTCTGGAGAACGTGCCTAACCAGTCGCGTCCCAAGGTCAAGAAGTCTCGTGCGCTCGGCATCGCCCTGACGCCGAAGGCCGTCAAGTACTTCGAGGCCCGTCCCTACCCGCCGGGCGAGCACGGCCGCGGCCGCAAGCAGAACTCGGACTACAAGGTCCGTCTGCTCGAGAAGCAGCGTCTGCGCGCGCAGTACGACATCAGCGAGCGCCAGATGGCGCGTGCCTACGACCGCGCCAAGAAGGCCGAGGGCAAGACCGGCGAGGCGCTGGTCATCGAGCTGGAGCGTCGCCTCGACGCCCTGGTCCTGCGCTCGGGCATCGCCCGCACGATCTACCAGGCCCGCCAGATGGTCGTCCACGGCCACATCGAGGTCAACGGCAAGAAGGTCGACAAGCCGTCCTTCCGCGTCCGTCCCGACGACGTCGTGATGGTCCGCGAGCGCAGCCGCGCCAAGCACCCCTTCCAGGTCGCCCGCGAGGGTGGCTACGCGGGTGAGGGCGAGACCCCGCGCTACCTGCAGGTCAACCTGCAGGCCCTGGCCTTCCGCCTGGACCGCGAGCCCAACCGCAAGGAGATCCCGGTCATCTGCGACGAGCAGCTCGTCGTCGAGTACTACGCCCGATAAATCGGCCGTAGGACCCTCCTTCACGCCCGGCCCGCCGTCCCTCCGCCCCCGTGGCGGCGGGCGGCGGGCCGCCGCGTTTTCAGGGCCTCGAAACGGGGTACGGGCCGCCACCCGCGGCGCGATAAGGTCGGTACCCGACGTTTCCAACGTATGACCAGCGACGACAGCAGGGAGCGGTGCCGTGACCGGTGGAGAGGTGGCCGGGATCCTCGTGGCCGTCTTCTGGGCGATCCTGGTGTCCTTCATCGCCCTCGTCCTGGTGCGGCTCGCGCAGACGCTGAAGGCGGCCACCAAGCTGGTCGCCGACGTCACCGAGCAGGCGGTGCCGCTGCTGGCCGACGCCTCGGCGACGGTCCGGTCCGCCCACACCCAGCTCGCCCGCGTCGACTCGATCGCCGCGGACGTCCAGGAGGTCACGGCCAACGCCTCCGCGCTGTCCTCCACCGTCTCCTCCGCCTTCGGCGGACCGCTGGTGAAGGTCGCCGCCTTCGGCTACGGGGTGCGGCGGGCGATCGGGCGCAAGGGCGCCCCCGCCGAGCCCGAGCGCACCGTGGTCACCGGCCGGAGCGTCGGGAAGAAGCTGCCGTCCGCCCGGCGCGGCGGCCGACGTACCCGTGGGAAGGGCTGATCCGGAAATGTTCCGCCGTGCTTTTTGGTTCACCACCGGGGTGGCCGCCGGAGTGTGGGCCACCACCAAGGTGAACCGCACCCTGGACAAGCTCACCCCCGAAAGCCTCGCGCTCCAGGCGGCCGACCGCGCCGTGCTCGCCGGCCGCCGCGTCAAGCACTTCGCCCTCGACGTGCGCGACGGCATGGCGCACCGCGAGGCGGCGCTCAAGGACGCGCTCGGCCTCACCGCCGGACCGGAGGCGGAGGAGGCCCGGGCACTGCCCGCCGGACGGCCGCACCTCGTCGTCGTCGAACCCACCCATCCCCACCACTCGCTGACCCGGAAAGAGGACCACTGATGGAGTCCGCTGAAATCCGCCGCCGCTGGCTGCGCTTCTTCGAAGAGCGTGGGCACACCGTCGTGCCGTCGGCGTCGCTCATCGCGGACGACCCGACGCTGCTCCTCGTCCCCGCCGGCATGGTGCCCTTCAAGCCCTACTTCCTGGGTGAGGTCAAGCCGCCCTTCACCCGCGCCACCAGCGTGCAGAAGTGCGTCCGCACGCCGGACATCGAAGAGGTCGGCAAGACCACCCGGCACGGCACGTTCTTCCAGATGTGCGGCAACTTCTCGTTCGGCGACTACTTCAAGGAAGGCGCCATCAAGTACGCCTGGGAGCTGCTGACGGCTTCCGTGGCGGACGGCGGATACGGCCTGGAGCCCGAGAAGCTCTGGATCACCGTCTACGAGGAGGACGACGAGGCGGAGCGCATCTGGCGCGACGTCGTCGGCGTGCCCGCCGAGCGGATCCAGCGGCTCGGCAAGGGCCCCAACTTCTGGTCCATGGGCGTCCCCGGCCCCTGCGGCCCCTGCTCCGAGATCAACTACGACCGCGGCCCCGAGTTCGGCGTCGAGGGCGGCCCGGCCGTCAACGACGAGCGGTACGTGGAGATCTGGAACCTGGTCTTCATGCAGTACGAGCGGGGTGCCGGCGACGGCAAGGAGGACTTCCCGATCCTCGGCGACCTCCCCGCCCAGAACATCGACACCGGCCTCGGCCTCGAGCGCCTCGCGATGATCCTGCAGGGCGTCCGGAACATGTACGAGACCGACACCCTGCGCGTCGTCATCGACAAGGCCACCGAGCTCACCGGCGTCGCCTACGGCAAGGCCGACGCCTCCGACGTCTCGCTGCGCGTGGTCGCCGACCACATGCGCACCTCCGTGATGCTCATCGGCGACGGCGTCACCCCCGGCAACGAGGGCCGCGGCTACGTCCTGCGCCGCATCATGCGCCGCGCCATCCGCAACATGCGGATGCTGGGCGCCACCGGCCCGGTCGTCGCCGACCTGCTCGACGTGATCATCAACACGATGGGTCAGCAGTACCCGGAGCTGATCACGGACCGCAAGCGCATCGAGACCGTCGCGCTCGCCGAGGAGGCCGCCTTCCTCAAGGCCCTCAAGGGCGGCACCAACATCCTCGACACCGCCGTCACCGAGACCAAGGCCGCCGGCGGCACGGTCCTCTCCGGCGAGAAGGCGTTCCTGCTCCACGACACCTGGGGCTTCCCGATCGACCTCACCCTGGAGATGGCCGCCGAGCAGGGCCTCTCCGTGGACGAGGACGGCTTCCGCCGCCTGATGAAGGAGCAGCGGGACCGCGCCAAGGCCGACGCCAAGGCCAAGAAGACCGGCCACGCCGACCTGTCCGCCTACCGCGAGGTGGCCGACACCGCGGGCGAGACCGACTTCACCGGCTACACCCTCACGGAGAACGAGGCCACCGTCGTCGGCCTGCTCGTCGACGGCGTGCCGTCGCCGGCCGCCTCCGAGGGCGACGAGGTCGAGATCGTGCTCGACCGTACGCCGTTCTACGCCGAAGGCGGTGGCCAGCTGGCCGACCAGGGGCGTATCAAGCTCGACAACGGCGCCGTGGTCGAGGTCCGCGATGTGCAGAAGCCCGTCCCGGGGGTCAACGTCCACAAGGGTGTCGTCCAGGTCGGCGAGGTGACGGTCGGCGCCTCGGCGTACGCCGTCATCGACGTCAAGCGCCGCCGGGCCATCGCCCGCGCCCACAGCGCCACCCACCTGACCCACCAGGCGCTGCGCGACGCGCTCGGCCCGACGGCCGCCCAGGCCGGTTCGGAGAACTCGCCGGGCCGCTTCCGCTTCGACTTCGGCTCCCCGGCCGCGGTGCCCGGCACCGTCCTCACCGACGTCGAGCAGCGGATCAACGAGGTCCTCTCCCGGGAGCTTGACGTCCACGCCGAGATCATGAGCCTGGACGAGGCCAAGAAGTCCGGCGCGATCGCCGAGTTCGGCGAGAAGTACGGCGAGCGGGTACGCGTCGTGACCATCGGCGACTTCTCCAAGGAGCTGTGCGGCGGTACGCATGTCGCCAACACCGCCCAGCTGGGTCTGGTGAAGCTGCTCGGCGAGTCCTCGATCGGCTCCGGCGTGCGCCGCGTCGAGGCCCTGGTCGGCGCCGACGCGTACGACTTCCTGGCCCGGGAGCACACGGTCGTCGCCCAGCTCACCGAGCTGGTCAAGGGTCGTCCGGAGGAGCTGCCGGAGAAGATCTCCGGCATGCTCGCCAAGCTCCGCGAGGCCGAGAAGGAGATCGAGCGCTACCGCGCCGAGAAGGTGCTCCAGGCCGCCGCCGGGCTGGCCGAGGGCGCCAAGGACGTCCACGGGATCGCCCTGGTGACCGGCAGCGTGCCGGACGGCACCGGCGCCGACGACCTGCGCAAGCTGGTTCTCGACGTCCGCGGCCGGATCCAGGGCGGCCGCCCGGCCGTCGTCGCCCTGTTCACCGTGGCCAACGGCCGTCCGCTGACCGTCATCGCCACCAACGAGGCCGCCCGCGAGCGGGGCCTCAAGGCCGGCGACCTGGTCCGTACGGCCGCCAAGACGCTCGGCGGCGGCGGTGGCGGCAAGCCGGACGTCGCCCAGGGCGGCGGCCAGAACCCGGAGGCCGTGGCCGACGCCATGGCCGCCGTGGAGCGCCTCGTGGCGGAAGCGGCCTGACCGTGCGACGTGGCAGACGCATCGCCGTCGACGTCGGGGACGCCCGGATCGGGGTCGCCTCGTGCGACCCCGACGGGATCCTCGCCACACCGGTCGAGACCGTTCCGGGACGGGACATCCCGCAGGCCCACAAGCGGCTCGCGGCGATCGTCGCGGAGTACGAGCCCATCGAGGTCGTCGTCGGCCTGCCCCGCTCCCTCAAGGGGGGAGAGGGGCCGGCCGCGGCCAAGGTGCGCACGTTCGCCAAGGAGATGGCCCGGCGCGTCGCGCCGGTGCCCGTCCGGCTGGTGGACGAGCGGATGACCACGGTCACCGCGGCCCAGGGGCTGCGCGCGTCCGGTGTCAACAGCAAGAAGGGGCGGTCCGTCGTCGACCAGGCGGCAGCCGTGATCATTCTGCAGAACGCCCTGGAGACCGAACGGACGTCGGGGCGCCCTCCGGGCGAACCCGTCGAAGTGGTCATCTGATCGCGATACGGTAACCTTCCGCGCGACATGGCAGCTAGTTCGAACGCCATCCCTACAGGACCAGACGATCGGACCCGCGCCCTCCCAGGCGCCCGGCTGCCGCTGTGCGGCTCTAGGGGATTGATGACTGAGTACGGCCGGGGTTCCGGCTCCCAACCGTGGAATCCCGGCGACCCCCACCACGGGGACCCGGGATACGAGGGTCAGCAGCATCCGCCGCAGCCGCAACAGCCGCACTACGGTCAGCAGCAGTACCCGGACCAGCGGTTTCCCGAGCAGCAGCAGTACGGCTGGGAACAGCAGGGGCAGGGCGGTGGGGGCCACTACGGTGACCCCCACTCGCAGGCCGGGCAGCAGAACCACGGCTCGTACGGCCAGTCGGCCGGCGGTTACCCCGGCGGTTCCGACGGGGCCGGCGGCTACTACGGGACGGGCGGCGGATACCCGGGGCAGGACGGGCAGTCCTACGACACCGGGCAGCACCCCCACGTACAGCAGCAGACGTACGACACCGGGCAGCACCCGCAGCCCGGCGGTCAGCAGACGTACGACACGGGGCAGCACCACCAGCCCTCCTACGACACGGGACAGCACCCGCAGCAGTCGTACGACACCGGGCAGCACCCGCAGCAGGCCTATGACACCGGGCAGCACCCGCGGCAGTCGTATGACACGGGGCAGCATCCGCAGCAGTCGTACGACACCGGTCAGCACCCGCAGCCGGGCGGGCAGCGGGTGCCGCAGCAGGCTCCCGCCAAGGAGTCGCACGAGGAGTGGTCGGAGGAGCCTTCCGGTGAGCACTCGCTGCTCTCCGAGTCCGCGGCGGCCCCGGCCCCCCGGTCGTCGCCGGCCATAGACCTCCTGCCGGGCGGCGTCGCGGACGCCGACGAGGAGGACGAAGAGGACGGGGCCGACGAGCCGCGGCGCGGCCGGCGCGGCTCCGGCTCCGGCGGCAAGGGCAAGAAGCAGCCCAAGCGCCGCAGCGGTACGGCCTGCCTGGTCGTCGCGGTGGTGCTGGTCGGCGCCGTGGGCGGCCTCGGCTACCTCGGGTACGACTACTGGGAGACCAACTACGGCCCCGCGCCCGATTACGAGGGCGAGGGCACCGGCTCCGTTCAGGTGGAGATCCCCAAGGGAGCGGGCCTCACCCAGATGGGTGACCTTCTCCAGAAGAACGGCGTGGTCAAGAGCGCCCGGGCGTTCACCGAGGCGGCGGGCACCAAGCTCATCCAGCCCGGCACGTACACCCTGCACAAGGAGATGTCGGCCGAGTCCGCCGTCACGATGATGACGGACACCAAGAACCTGCTGACCATCCGCGAGGGCATCCGGGCCGCCGAGGTCTACAGCTCCATCGACAAGAAGCTGGAGCTCAAGCCCGGCACCACCAAGGACGTCGCCAAGGCGCAGGCGAAGAACCTCGGCCTGCCCGACTGGGCGAACGGCGACCCGGACGTCAAGGACCCGCTGGAGGGCTTCCTCTTCCCCTCGCAGTACAACGCGGGCAAGGGCACCAAGCCGGAGGAGATCCTCCGGCAGATGGTCAAGCGGGCCAAGGCCAACTACGAGCAGCAGGACCTGGAGGGCAAGGCCAAGGAGCTGGGCCTGAAGTCCCCGCTCCAGGTCATCACCGTGGCCAGCCTCGTCCAGGTCGAGGGCAAGTACAAGCACGACTTCGACAAGATCGCCCGGGTCGTCTACAACCGGCTCAAGCCGGACAACAAGGAGACGTACGGCCTGCTGGACTTCGACTCCACGGTCAACTACGCCAGGAGCCAGTCCACCCTGGACACCGGTTCCGTCAACGACCTGCGCAAGTTCAAGGACCCGTACAACACGTACAGCATCAAGGGCCTGCCGCCCGGGCCGATCAGCAACCCCGGTATGGACGCCCTGAAGTCGGCGCTCGAACCCGCCTCCGGTCCCTGGTACTACTTCGTCTCGATCAACGAGGACAAGACGCTGTTCGCGGTGACCAACGCGGAGCACAACAGGAACCGGGAGCAGTACCGACAGGAGCACGGAAAGACCGGCCGATGACCGCACGCCACCGGGCCGCCGTACTCGGCTCGCCCATCGCCCACTCGCTCTCCCCGGTTCTGCACCGGGCCGCCTACGCCGAACTGGGCCTGGGGGAGTGGACGTACGACCGGTTCGAGATCGACGAGGCGGCGCTCCCCGGCTTCGTGGCCGGGCTCGGCCCCGAGTGGGCGGGGCTCTCGCTGACCATGCCGCTCAAGCGCGCGATTATCCCGCTGCTGGACGAGGTCAGCCCCACCGCGCGGTCCGTCGAGGCCGTCAACACGGTGGTGTTCACCGAGGACGGCCGGCGGGTCGGCGACAACACCGACATCCCCGGCCTGGTCGCCGCCCTGCGCGAGCGCGGGGTGGAGAAGGCCGCCTCGGCGGCCGTGCTGGGCGCCGGAGCCACCGCCTCCTCGGCGCTCGCCGCGCTCGCCGGCCTCTGCACGGGTGAGGTCACCGCGTACGTCCGCAGCGCCGAGCGCGCCGCCGAGATGCGGCGCTGGGGCGAACGGCTCGGGGTGCCCGTCCGCACCGCCGACTGGTCGCGCGCCGCCGAGGCGTTCGAGGCCCCGCTGGTCGTCGCGACCACCCCGGCGGGCGCGGCGGACGCGCTCGCGGCCGCCGTCCCGGACCGGCCCGGCACCCTCTTCGACGTGCTCTACGAGCCCTGGCCGACCCCGCTCGCGGCGGCCTGGGCCGCGCGCGGCGGCACCGTCCTGGGCGGCCTCGACCTGCTCGTCCACCAGGCGGTCCTCCAGGTCGAGCGGATGACAGGGATCTCACCGGCACCGCTCGCGGCCATGCGGGCCGCCGGGGAAGCGGCCCTCGCGGCGCGCTGATCCCGGCCACTCGGTGCGCTCGATCCCACCCGCCGGCCCCTCGCGGAACAGGCGGAAACGTCCGGAACGCGGACCGGCGCCGGGATACCGCCCCGACCATGGGAGGATCGGGGGCGGCGGGCCGTACCCACGCGTCGGTCGCGCCGCCGCACGATCCAGGCGCGAACAAGAGGAGTTCCGTTGAGCAGGTTGCGCTGGCTGACGGCCGGGGAGTCGCACGGTCCGGCCCTGGTGGCGACGCTGGAGGGGCTGCCCGCGGGCGTCCCGGTCACCACGGAGATGGTGGCGGACCACCTGGCCCGGCGGCGCCTCGGCTATGGACGCGGCGCGCGCATGAAGTTCGAGCGGGACGAGGTCACCTTCCTCGGCGGCGTACGGCACGGCCTCTCCCTCGGCTCCCCGGTCGCCGTCATGGTCGGCAACACCGAGTGGCCCAAGTGGGAGAAGGTCATGGCGGCCGACCCGGTGGACCCGGAGGAGCTGGCCTCGCTCGCCCGCAACGCCCCGCTGACCCGGCCGCGCCCCGGCCACGCGGACCTCGCCGGGATGCAGAAGTACGGCTTCGACGAGGCCCGGCCGATCCTGGAGCGCGCCTCCGCGCGGGAGACCGCGGCCCGGGTCGCCCTCGGCGCCGTCGCCCGCTCCTTCCTCAAGGAGGCGGCCGGCATCGAGATCGTCTCGCACGTCGTCGAACTGGCCGCGGCCAAGGCCCCGTACGGGGTCTACCCCAAGCCGTCGGACGTGGAGCGGCTGGACGCCGACCCGGTGCGCTGCCTCGACGCCGACGCGAGCGCGGCGATGGTCGCCGAGATCGACCAGGCGCACAAGGACGGCGACACCCTCGGCGGCGTCGTCGAGGTCCTCGCCTACGGCGTGCCCGTCGGTCTCGGCTCGCACGTGCACTGGGACCGCCGGCTGGACGCCCGGCTCGCCGCCGCCCTCATGGGCATCCAGGCGATCAAGGGCGTCGAGCTCGGCGACGGCTTCGACCTGGCCCGGGTGCCGGGCTCGAAGGCGCACGACGAGATCGTCGCGACCGAGGAGGGCGTCCGCCGTGCGTCGGGCCGCTCCGGCGGCACCGAGGGCGGCCTGACGACCGGCGAACCGCTGCGCGTCCGCGCCGCGATGAAGCCCATCGCCACCGTGCCCCGCGCCCTCGCCACCATCGACGTCACCACCGGCGAGGCCGCCAAGGCCCACCACCAGCGGTCCGACGTCTGTGCCGTGCCGGCCGCCGGCATCGTCGCCGAGGCGATGGTGGCGCTGGTCCTGGCGGACGCCGTGGTGGAGAAGTTCGGCGGCGACAGCGTCGCCGAGACCCGCCGCAACGTGCGGGGGTACCTCGACAACCTGGCCATCAAGTGACCGGGCCGGTAGCTGTTCTGGTCGGCCCGCCCGGAGCCGGGAAGTCGACCATCGGAGCGCTGCTCGCCGAGCGGCTCGGCACCGGCTACCGGGACACCGACGCCGACATCGAGCGGACCGCCGGCAAGCCCATTCCGGAGATCTTCCTGGACGAGGGCGAGCCGCACTTCCGCGAGCTGGAGCGGCAGGCCGTGCGCGCCGCCGTGGCGGAGCACCCCGGGGTGCTCTCGCTCGGCGGCGGCGCCGTCATGGACCCCGGCACCCGGGAGCTGCTCAAGGGGCTGCCCGTCGTCTTCCTCGACGTCGACCTGGCCGACGCCGTCCGCCGGGTGGGGCTGGACGCCCCGCGCCCGCTGCTGGCCGTCAACCCGCGCAAGCGGTGGCGGGAGCTGATGGAGGCCCGCCGCCCGCTCTACACGGAGGTCGCCCGGGCCGTCGTCGCCACCGGAGGCCGGACCCCGGCCGAGGTCACCGACGCGGTACTCGACAGTCTGCGCCCGCCCGGCGCCCGAACCCACGACACCTCGCAGTGAGGAACGCATGACCGACGCACCCACCCGTATCCAGGTCGCCGGCACCGCCGGTACCGCGCCGTACGAGGTCCTGATCGGCCATCGGCTGCTGGGCGAGCTGCCCGCGCTCATCGGGACCGGCGCCCGGCGCGTGGCCGTCCTGCACCCCGAGGCGCTGGCCGAGACCGGCGAGGTCCTCCGCGCCGACCTCGCCGAGCAGGGCTACGAGGCCATCGCCATCCAGGTGCCCAACGCCGAGGAGGCCAAGACCGCCGAGGTCGCCGCCTACTGCTGGAAGGCGCTCGGCCAGTCCGGCTTCACCCGCACCGACGTCGTCGTCGGCGTCGGCGGCGGGGCCACCACCGACCTCGCCGGCTTCGTCGCCGCCACCTGGCTGCGCGGTGTGCGCTGGATCGCGGTGCCCACCACCGTGCTGGCCATGGTCGACGCCGCCGTCGGCGGCAAGACCGGCATCAACACCGCCGAGGGCAAGAACCTCGTCGGCGCCTTCCACCCCCCGGCCGGGGTGCTGTGCGACCTGTCCGCGCTGGAGTCGCTGGGGGTCCACGACTACGTCAGCGGGCTCGCCGAGGTCATCAAGGCCGGCTTCATCGCCGACCCGGTGATCCTCGACCTGATCGAGAGCGACCCCGAGGCGGCCCGCACCCCGTCCGGCCCGCACACCGCCGAGCTGATCGAGCGCGCGATCCGGGTGAAGGCCGACGTCGTCTCCCAGGACCTCAAGGAGTCCGGCCTCCGCGAGATCCTCAACTACGGGCACACCCTCGCCCACGCCATCGAGAAGAACGAGCGGTACAACTGGCGGCACGGCGCGGCCGTCGCCGTCGGCATGGTCTTCGCCGCCGAACTCGGCCGGATCGCCGGGCGGCTGGACGACGCGACGGCCGACCGGCACCGCGCGGTGCTGGAGTCCGTCGGGCTGCCGGTGACCTACCGGGGCGACCAGTGGCCCAAGCTGCTGGAGACGATGAAGATCGACAAGAAGACGCGGGGCGACCGGCTGCGCTTCATCGTGCTCGACGGGCTGGCGAAGCCGGCGGTGCTGGAGGCTCCGGACCCGGCGATGTTGCTGGCCGCACACGCCGAGATCGCGGCGTGAGCGGCGCTCGGCGGGTCCTCGTCCTCAACGGGCCCAACCTCGGGCGGCTCGGCTCCCGTGAGCCCGACGTCTACGGGTCCACCTCGTACGCCGGGCTGGTGGAGGAGTGCACCAAGCTCGGTGCCGAGCTCGGCTTCGCCGTGGACGTCCGCGAGACCAACGACGAGGGCGAGCTGGTGCGCTGGCTGCACGAGGCGGCCGACGGGCGGCTGCCCGTCGTCATCAACCCCGGTGCCTTCACGCATTATTCGTATGCGATGCGGGATGCCGCCTCTCAGCGGACCGCGCCGCTGATCGAGGTGCACATCTCCAATCCGCATGCGCGGGAGGCGTTCCGGCATACCTCCGTGATCTCGGAGGTGGCGTCCGGGACGATCGCCGGGTTCGGGGTCGGGTCGTACCGGCTCGCGTTGCGGGCGCTCGCCGAGGAACTCCGCGGCTGAGTGGAGCGTCTGGGGTGAGGGGGTAGGGTGCCCCGGTCCCGCCCTTTCACCGTTTCCTGCGGGGGTAGCCCCCGCACCCCCTGAAGCGCGCTGCGCGCGCTGTCCTCAGACGCCGGACGGGCTGGGTGGGGCCGGGACTGTCCAGCGCCCGGCCTCGGGACGGCGCCGGCCCGGCCGCGCACCCCCGTGGCGCGGTCGGGCCGGTTGCCCCGGTGGCGGTCAGTCGGTGGCGATGGCGTTCAGGACGTTCATCCGGCCCGCCCGGAAGGCCGGGACCAGGGCGGCGAGGAGGCCCACCACCGCGGAGCCGAGGAAGACGGCGGTGATCGTCGGCCAGGGGATCTCCAGCACGCCGAGGCCTTCCAGGGCCAGGAGCTTCTGGGCCGTCGCTCCCCAGCCCATGCCGAGTCCGAGGCCCAGCAGGGCACCGAAGAGGGCGATGACCACCGACTCCAGGCGGATCATGCGGCGCAGCTGGCGGCGGGAGAGGCCGATGGCGCGCATCAGGCCGATCTCGCGGGTTCGCTCGACGACCGAGAGGGCGAGGGTGTTCACGACGCCGAGGATCGCGACGATGATCGCCAGGGCCAGCAGCCCGTAGATGATGTTGAGGAGCTGGCCGACCTGGTCCTTGATCATGGCCTTGTAGTCGGCCTGGTCCCGGACCTTGACCTGCGGGTAGTCGGCGACGGCGGCCTTGAGCGAGGCGGCCGCCTCCGTGGCCCGGCCGTCCTTCGCCTTGGCGAGGATCATGCCGGTCAGCGGCATCGCGTCCGCCGGCATGTACCGCCGGACAGTGGCGATGTCCACGTACATCGCGCCCTTGTCGAGGGCGGTGTCGTCCGAGGTGATGGCGTTGACCCGGAGCCGGGCGGTCCGGCCGTCGATCATGGTGACGGTCAGCCGGTCACCGCGCCGGATGCCGTGGTTCTTCGCGTAGCCCTCGGCCACCGACATGCCGTCCTTGGCGTAGGCGTCCTTCAGGCGGCCCTGGACGGTCTCGGAGCGGACGTCGTCGGCGTAGGTGGGGTCGGTGGCGGTGAGCCGCTGGGTGGCGGTCTTGCCGTCGGGGGTGGTGACCTTGGCCAGGACGCCGACGTAGCGGCTGAAGTGCTCCATGTCGCGGGCCGACAGGACGGCCTTCTCGACGGCGGCGCTCAGGGGCTTGTCGCCGCCGTCCTGGACGATGAAGTCCGCTCCGACGGACTTGTCCAGCTGGTCGGTGGCCGAGGCGACCATCGAGGAGCCCACCACCGACAGGGCGGCGACCAGCGCCAGGCCGATCATCAGGGCGGAACCGGTGGCTCCGGTACGCCGGGGGTTGCGCAGCGCGTTGCGCTCGGCGAGCCGCCCGACGGGGCCGAAGACGCGGAGCACCACGGCACCGAGCGCGCGGACGACGAAGCCGGCGAGCAGCGGTCCGACGACAACGAATCCGACGAGGGACAGCAGGACGCCGAGGCCGAGGTAGCCCGAGCCCGCGGCGGCCTCGTCGGCGTTGCCCGCGGCGAGCAGGGCGGCGGCTCCGGCGGCCGTGAGGGCCAGCCCGATGCCGGCCCGGACCCGTCCGGCGCGGCCGTCGGCGGGGGTGCCGGCGTCGCGCAGGGCGGCCATCGGCGAGATCTTCCCGGCCCGGCGGGCGGGCAGGTAGGCGGCGAGCACGGTGACGAGGACGCCGATGGCGAGGCCGACGAGCGGCGTGGTGGCCTTGATCGTCAGTTCGCTCGTGTCCAGGCTCATGCCGAGCGACCGCATGATCTGCATCAGTCCGACGGCCAGTCCGATGCCTCCGCCGATGCCCAGCACCGAGCCGATGACGCCGAGCATCAGCGCCTCGACGAGCACCGACCGGTTGACCTGGCGGCGGCCGGCGCCGATGGCCCGCATCAGGCCGATCTCGCGGGTGCGCTGGGCCACCAGCATGGAGAAGGTGTTGACGATCAGGAAGATGCCCACGAGGACGGCGATGCCGGCGAAGCCCAGCAGCGCGTACTTCATGACGTCGAGGAAGGAGCCGAAGTCCTTCTTGTTCTCCTTTTTGGCCTCGGCGGCGGTGTGCACGGCCAAGTGCGGACCGACGGCGGCGGTGACGCGTTCCTTCAGCTCCTCGTGGCCGACGCCGGAGGCCGCTGTCAGGTCGAAACCGCTGTACGCGCTGGTGGTGCCGAGCAGCCGGGTCTGAGCGGTGCGGGTGTCGAGGTAGACGATCGCCGCGCCCGGGTTGGTGGTCTTGTAGGTGGCGAGGCCGACGACGCGGACGCGGAAGTCGCCCGGGGCCGCGATGATCCGGAGGGTGTCGCCGATCCGCACACCGCGCTTGTCGGCGGTGTCGGAGTCGAGGACGGCCTCGGCGGCGCCGCGCGGCTCGTGACCGCTGGTGATCTCGACGGACTTCTTCTGCCGCTCGCTCCAGTTGGTGCCCACGGTGGGGGCGCCGGAGTCGGGGCCGATGTCCTTGTTGCGGGCGTCGGCGACGGTGATCTGCTGGTTGCTCGCCTCCGGCTCGACCCTGGCGACGCCGGGCACGGCGGCCAGCTTCCCCTGGAGGGACGCGGGCACGGTCCGCGGCTTGCCGGTCTGCTGGACGTCGTCCTTCTTCTCGGGCGTGACCGAGACGTCGGAGGCGGTGGCCGCGAAGAGCTTGTCGAACGTCGCGTTCATGGTGTCCGTGAACACCAGCGTGCCGCAGACGAACGCCACCGACAGCAGCACGGCCACGGCGGACAGCGCCATCCGGCCCTTGTGGGCCAGGAGGTTGCGGAGGGAGGTTTTGAGGACGGTCACGACACCCGCCCGCGGGCGTCGAAGTGCTTCATGCGCTCCAGGACCATGTCGGCGGTGGGCTGGTGCATCTCGTCGACGATCCGCCCGTCCGCCAGGTAGAGCACGCGGTCGGCGTACGAGGCGGCGACGGCGTCGTGGGTGACCATCACGATGGTCTGGCCGAGCTCGTCCACCGAGCGGCGGAGGAAGCCCAGGACCTCGGCGCCGGCCCGGGAGTCGAGGTTGCCGGTCGGCTCGTCCCCGAAGATGATCTCGGGCCGGGCGGCGAGCGCGCGGGCTACGGCGACGCGCTGCTGCTGACCGCCGGACAGTTGGTTCGGGCGGTGCTTGAGGCGACCCGCCAGGCCGACGGTCTCCACCACCCGGTTCAGCCAGGCCCGGTCGGGCTTGCGGCCCGCGATGTCCATGGGGAGCGTGATGTTCTCAAGGGCGTTGAGGGTCGGCAGCAGGTTGAACGCCTGGAAGATAAAGCCGATCCGGTCCCGGCGGAGCTGGGTGAGCTTCTTGTCCTTGAGCCGGGTTATCTCGGTCTCGTCGATCCAGATCTCGCCGGAGGTGACCGTGTCGAGGCCGGCGAGGCAGTGCATCAGGGTCGACTTGCCGGACCCCGACGGGCCCATGATGGCCGTGAACTGCCCCCGGGCGATGTCCACGTCGACGTGGTCCAGCGCGGTGACGCGGGTCTCCCCCGAGCCGTACGCCTTGAGGACCTGACGCGCCCTCGCCGCCACGGCCGTCCGCCCTCCGCCGCTCCCGGTCATGGGAATCGATACAGCCGTCTTCACGGTCGGGTCTCCTGTCCCTGCTGCTTTTCCGCGTCGCCCGCGATGCGTCCGACGGGCCTCTTCGGGCCTGTTCCAGCCTGCTGTCCCGCGGCGCGTGCCGCGATGGGGCCCAGCGGTGTTCCGGTGGTGGGGCCAGCCCCACCCCGGCCCTCCGGTGGACCGCACGACGAGCCTAGGGAGCGGTCGGGGCGCCGCTCCTCCTGCTGCGGGACGAACACCACCGGTGGGGATGTAGGGGCCAACCCCTAGGGGACGCACCCCTGCGGGCGGGCCGCTTCTCAGGGTCGTGCAGAATCGGAATGCCCTATTCCGGGCGCCGTGCGCCCAGGGCGAGCGGGCGAAACGGCCGAACCGCCGTCCCTTCCGGGGGAACGCGTCGCGAAGAAACCGTGAAGCCCGTCCCGGGGCAAGACAATTGGGGCTTGAGGGAATTAGTGTTCGGGTCTATGGCCGAGGGGGGCGTCCGACAGCCTCCCCTGCGCCCGGCCGCCGGTCTCCCAAGGAAGCAGCCTCAGTGAAGATACTTCGTACGCGCGCTGCCAGCGTCTCCCGACAGGGACTGTGCACTGCTCTGCTCGTCGCCAGCCTCACCACCGCGGCGGTGGGCGCCAGCCCGCCGCACAACGCGGCGGACGCCGGTGACCCCGCCCCCGGGCCCGGCAACCCGCAGAGACTGCCGCATGGCTCCCCCAACCTCGCCCTGCCCGACCTCGTCCCGCCACCGGGCACCCCCGGAGCGCCTGGCCCCGGCACTCCCGACAGCGGCCCGGACAAGGCCACCGGCATCCCCGCGACCGCGCTCGCCGCCTACAAGAACGCCGAGAAGCTCGCCAAGGAGCAGTGGCCGGACTGCCACGTGCCCTGGGAACTCATCGCGGCCATCGGCAAGGTGGAGTCCGACCACGGCGGCATGGGCGGCGGCCTGCGCACCGACGGCTCGACCGGGAAGCCCATCATCGGCCCGCCGCTGACGGGTGAGAAGTTCGCGCTCGTCCGCGACACGGACGGCGGCCGGTACGACGGGGACCGGCAGTTCGACCACGCCGTCGGGCCCATGCAGTTCATCCCGTCCACCTGGCAGGCGTACGCCGCCGACGGGCGCGGCGCCGGCCAGAAGGACCCCAACAACATCTTCGACGCGGCGGCCGGCACGGCTCGTTACCTGTGCGCCGGCGGCCTCGACCTGAGCAAGCAGGAGGACGTCGACAAGGCCGTCCTCCGCTACAACTCCTCCGGCGATTACCTCAAGACGGTGCTCGCCTGGATGCGGACGTACCGGAACGGCGGCGGTGGCGCCGTACCGAACCCGCCCGTGAGCTCGCTCCCGCCGGCGGGGGGCACGACGCTGCCTCCGCTGCCGACGACGCCTTCCGTGCCGACCGTGCCCGCGACGCCCGGCACGCCGGGCACCACTACGCCGACCCGGCCCACGCCGGGGAACACGACGCCGAGCACGCCCAAGCCGAAGCCGAAGCCGGAGCCGGACCGGAACAAGCCGGGCGACAAGGACAAGCCCGGGAAGGACAAGCCGAAGCCGCCGGCGGAGGCGGTCGGGCTGGAGGCCGACGGCGAGCAGCGGTTGTCGGCGGAACCCGGCATGACCTTCGAGGTGCAGCCGCGGGTGCGCGCGGTCACCAAGGACGGGCAGCCCGCGCCGAAGGCGCGCGTCCGTTTCGACATCGTCGGGAAAACCGACGCGCTGTTCCGGAACGGCACCCGGACCTACTACGCCACCACCGGCTCCAAGGGTCTCGCCAGCACGCAGAAGATCAAGGCGGGCAAGGAGACCGGGGACTTCACCGTCCTCGCGACTTTGGAGGGCCGCCACAGCGCCCCCGTCGAATTCACCGCGACGGTCAAGACTCCGCCCGCGCCGCCGCACGCGGATGCGATCGTCAGGATCGACGAAACCGATCTGAAGACCGCTCCCGGCGCGTCCTTCGGGGCCCCTGTGATCGTCCAGGCGACCACGAAGAGCGGCCGGGCGGTGGTCGGGCAGCGGATCAAGGCCACGATCCTCGCGAACGACAAACCGACGCAGGCCGGCCCCTTCTTCGAGGACAAGAAGAACGGCGGCACGCCCCGCACGGTCGATCTCCCCGCGACCGGCCAGGACGGGAAGACGACCCTGCCCCGGCTGTTCGCCGACCGGCAGGAGGGCACCTTCACCCTGAGCCTGACCACCGAGGACGGGGTGGCGCTCACCTTGGATCTGATCGTCGACGCCAAGTTCGGGAAGACCGGCGACACCGGCAAGACCGGCGACAAGGCCAAGGACGGCAAGAAGAGCGACGGCAAGAAGGGCAAGGACACGAAGGGGAGGCAGGACCACGCCACCCCGAGCCCCAGCCCCAGGGCCACCCGCCCCACCGAGTGACCGTGACCGGCAGCCGCGCCGCCGGCTGACGCGGAACAGCACTCACCGTACGTCCCGTCCATCCCGCCGGCGGAGGACGGGACGTACGCCGTCTCAGTCGCCCAGGGCCGGGTCCTCGGCCACCGGCTTGCCCGTCAGGGCCGCCAGGCTGTGGCGCACATGGGCCATGTGCGATCGCAATTCCTCGCGCCGCTCCTCGTGCTCGCGGAGCACCCGCTCGGTCTCCCGCGCGATCCGCTCCTCCCGCACCCGGGCCTGGGCGATCAGGGACGCGGCCTGCGCCTCGGCGTCCTCCTGGCCGTGCCGGGCCGCCTCCTCGGCGTCCGCGTACCGGCGCTGGGCCTCGTTGAGCGTGGAGCGCGCGTACTCCTCCATCGCGGCCACCCGCGCGTCCATCGCCGCCTCGCGCTCGGCGTCCTCGCGGCCCGCCGCGTCCCAGCGCTCGGCGTGCTCCTTCTCCTGGTCGGCCAGCATCGCGGCGGTGCGTTCCCGCATCTCCTGGAGCGCCGCCTCGGCGTCCGCGCGCCACTGCTTGGCGTCCTGCCGGGCCGTCGCCCGCAGCTCGTCGGCGACCGTCTGGGCCGCCAGTTGCGCCTGCCGGGCCCACTCCTCGGCCTCGGCCCTGACCTCGACCTGGTACTCGTGGGCGGCGTCGCGGACCTTGCGGGCGTAGGCGCCCGCCGCGTCGTGCATCTCGGCGGCCTCGGCCTCGGTGCGCTCCCGCAGCCCCAGTGCCTCGACCTCGGCGGTGGCGATCAGGCCCTGGGCGCGCGGGCCCAGCGTCTCGTAGGTCTGCGGGGGCAGCTGCGCCACCACCTGCTGGAGACGCTGGACCTCGTCCTCCATCTCCCGCGCCAGGACGGTCAGCCGCGCCGCGCGCTCCCAGGCGGTGTCGCGCTGCCGCGCGAACTCGGCGAGGGCGCGCTCAACCTGGTCAGGCCGGTAGCCGCGGCCTCGTACGACAGTGAAACCGTCAGGTGACACCGATGCACTCATGCTTGTAGCCCCTTATATCCGGAAACCCGGTCTGCGACGCGGTCAGGCGCACATCATTCCCGCACGAGGGAAGTGCCCAAAACACGACACTCCGCCTGGCTGTTCTGTCAAGGATGCGCCGACCGACAGCGCGGAGCGCCCGGCTCCCCGTGCGCGGGGCCGAGCGCCCTGCCGCCGTCGAATCCCGGCCGGCCGCTAGAAGAGACCGTCCCACATCTGCTCCAGCAGCACCGCCCACCAGTTCTCCGGTGACGAGAAGGCCACCGGGTCGAGCGCGGCGATCTGGTCCTGGAAGTCCACGGTCCAGCGCCCCGCCTGCTCCGGCGTCAGCCCGTAGCGCCAACGCCACATGCGCCCGAGCAACGCCAAAGAGCGTACGAACTGAGGAAGGCTCGTGTTGACGAACTGCGGCACCGCCGGGCGGCCGTCCGGGGCCGCCTCCAGCGGGACGGCGACGATGTGCGCCGTCCCGTACTGGACGCAGAGCTGCCGCCCGAAGTCGCTGCCCATCACCAGGTACGAACCGGCGTCCGACGCCGGCTGGACCCCGCGCTCGACCGCCAGCTCCGCGAGCGTCGGCACCGGACGGCCCGGCTGGGCCTGCGCCCAGAAGAACGGTCCGAAGTCCGCCGGCAGCCCGGCCCACACCAGCGTCTGCGCCACCACCTCCGGCACGCCCTGCCGGGAGACGGCGCGCTGGTCGAAGCGGAAGACGCCCTGCGGGCCGAACGAGTCGAGCAGTTCGCGCGCGATGGCGTCCGCGGCGACCGGCGGGGCCGGACGCACCTGGTGCGGCTGCGGCAGCGGCACCGGGTTCGGGGCCGGCCGGGCGGGGGCGCCGGCGACCTGGTGCAGCTCCCCCTGGTGTTCCAGCAGATGCCGTACGCCCTGCCGGCGGCCGGCCTGGTCGCCGGCGTACGCCGCGGTGTGGCTGACCCGCACCTGCGGCCAGGTCTCGCGGATCATCCGCGCGCAGTAACCGCCCGGCAGATCGCACGATTCCAGCTCGGTATGGAGCTCCAGCACCTGCTGCGGCGGCACGTTCAGGGTCCGCAGCTCGTGCAGGATCTGCCACTCCGGGTGCGGGGTGCCCGGCGCGCTGCGCCGGATGACCTGCTGCTCCGAGCCGTCCTGGGCGCGGTAGCGGAGGACGGCCATATAGCCCGGGCCGACCGTCGGGACACCGGCCGGCGCCTGCGGATAGCCGTAACCACCGGGCGGCTGCGGCGCGTTGGGCACCGGCGGGACGCCCGGCGCGCCGGGGCTCGCGAGCATGGTGGCCGCGGCGTGCACGCCGCCCGGCGGGGTGCCCGGGGCGCCGGGCGCGCCGGGGGCGTGCGGGGCGGGCGCACCGGCGCCGGGCGCGGCGCCCGGGGCGCCGGGGGCGGCCGGCGGGTGCACGCCGGGGCTTCCCGGGGCGCCCGGCGGCGTGGAACCGCCCGGGGCGCCGGGGGAGTTCGGGACACCCGGGGCGGCGGGGACGTTCGGGGCGCCCGGCCCGTTCGGTCCGGCGAGCATCGTCGCGGCGGCGTGGACGCCACCCGGCGGCGTGCCGGGTGCGGCCGGCGGCGTTCCCGGCGGCGCGGGCGGTACGGGAGCGGCACCGGGGGCCGCGGGCGCACCGGGGACGCCCGGCATCCCGGGCGTACCGGGCGTCGCGAGCATCGTCGCCGCGTAGGCGGCCGACCCGCCGGCAGGGGGCTGCTGACCCGAACCGGTGCCGCCGGCCGGAGCGTTGGGAGCCGCCGGCGGAGCGGGCGGCGGCACGGCCGGGCCCGCGGGCGGCGCGGTCGGCGGCGGGACCGCGGCACCGGGCGCGGCAGGCGGTACGACCGGGGCGCCCGGCGCGGGCCGCAGGGCCTCGGGGTCCTCCAGCGCGGGGGCCAGCCGTGTTCGCGGCAGCGAACTGCCGCCGGGCATCAGCTCCGTCTTGGCGTCCGGCCGCACGCCCGGCGGGGGCGTGTCGTCGTCGTCCGAACCGGACAGCGCCGGCGCGAGGACGGTCGCCGGCAGGTTCCCGGTGTCGTCACCGTCGGCCCCGGCCGAGACGTCGGCACCGGCCCAGACGGGCTCGGGGGCCGACGGCAGTGACGTGGCAGGGGTGGCGGGAGAGGCGTGAGGGGTGGGAGGGGCGGGAGCGACCGCAGCGGCAGACGGCGACGAAGGCGAGGACGGCGAAGGGGACGAGGACGGCGAAGGGGACAGGTCCCGCGCCTCCCCCGGACCGGACGCGCCGGCGGCGCCGGACGGCCCGGAAGCAGGGGACGGACCGGAGGCAGCGGCCTCACCCGTCACCCCGGAAGCACCAGCACCACCGGACGTACCCGACGTGCCCGACGTACCGCTCGAAGCCGAGGCGGAAGCAGTGGACGGCGAAGCGGCGGCGGCCGGCCCGGAAGCCCCCACCCCCGGAGCATCCGACGCCCGGCCCTCTCCGCCCTCTCCGCCCGCGCCACCGGCGGAATCAGCGGAATCGGCGCCCGCCGTCCCGGCCGAGGAGCTCGCCGACGCCCCACCGGACGTACCCCCACCGGAAACACCCTCACCCGACGTCCCGCCCGACCCGGACGACGCCACCGCGCCCTCCCGCTCACGGTCGCGCTTGCGGTCGGGGATGCCCATCGCGTCCGCCGCGTCCTGGAGCCACTGCGGCGGGCTCAAGAGGAACGACGTGGCGTTCAAGTCCACCCGCTGCGGCGGCTCGTCCGCCGCCGGCGCGGGCTCGGCCGCGGTGCCGTACTCCTCCTCGTACCGCCGGATCACCTCGCCGACCGGCAGCCCGGGCCACAGCGTGGTCTCCCCGCTGTCGCGCGCGATCACCAGGCGCGAGCGGGCGGTGTCCGTGGACGCCACGCCCTCGCGGTCCTCGGCCCAGGCGACGAAGCCCAGGTCGAACTCCCGCACCTTCACCTCGCGGTGCAGATACGCCGGAACGTCACCGTTGACCCAGCGCTCCGCGCGCTCCTGAGCCTGCGCGAAGGTCACCACCGCGCTCACCCCTCCACCGGGACGGCGTACGCGAAGCCGCCGTCGACCATCAGGTTCGCCACCGTCTCCAGCTCGGGCGGGCCGCCCGCGAGCCGGGAGAGGAAGGCGTCGAAGTCCTCACCACAGGGCAGCAGCAGCCGCTCCACCCGCTCCTGCACCGTCCAGCCGTCCTGGTCCCGGGCGTCGTCGTAGGGGCAGAACCAGACCGAACCGGTCGCCTCGCCCTTCACCTTGACCGCCAGGACACCGCCCTGCACGAAGGCCACCCCGAGGTAGTCCTTGGTGAAGTGGTCGCGCAGGCACTTGTTGACGTAGACGAGGTCGTTGACCGCCGCCTCCTCGCGGACCGTGAAGAACGGCTGGTCGAGCAGCAGCCCCAGCTCGGCGTCGAGCGCGACGCCCACCGGGGCGCAGCCGCCGGCCGCCTTGAGGAAGGCCCGGTAGGCGCCGGGCAGCCGGTAGCCGAGGTCCTCCTCGACGCCCTGGACCTGCTCCTCCGTCACGGCCAGCTCCCGCTGCGGGAGCGCGAAGTGGACCGGCCGGGTCTCCTGGAGCGGCCGGGTGCCGCGCTTCTCCTGGTCCACGGCGGCCGTCGCCAGCCCGCCGTGGTGCCGCAGCAGCGCCTTCACCTCGGCCGGCACCAGCTCCAGCCGGCGCGTGCCGGCCACGTGGTGCCAGGTCCAGCCGTGCGGGGTCGCCACCGGGTGCAGGCTCGCCCAGAGTTCGTGGCCCTCGGCGTGCAGCGCGGCGTTGGCCGACACGTAGTCCGTCAGGCGCAGCTCGTCCACGCCGAAGCCTTCCGGCGGGTCCGCGATCTCGGCGGCGGCCCGGGCGTACGGGGAGAAGTCGGGGTACCCGTCCTCGTCCACCCGCACGCCCTGGGGGTAGCGGCCGTGCCGGACGGGGTCCGGGAAGTGCACGACCTGCCCGGCGTAGGCCGTGTTCGGTGGCGCGGCCTGCTGCCCGAGCCGACCTGTCGTCATGGCGGATGCCCCCTGCTTGGCTGGCGTGTTCTGCGACGTTCGCGGTCCCGGCGGCGGGTGACGGAGCCCGCGGCCGGGACGGCCTCGTGACGGACAGCCTATGCGGTGGCGCAAGACGGGCTCCCGCCCGTGTGCGGGCCGGGGCCCGACGGCGAACGCGGCGCCCGGCGGCCTCACGGCCCGAGGGTGGCCGCCGGCGTACCGGCGACCTTCCGCCCCGGCCGGCCGGCGAAGCCCTCGCCTCGCCTCCCGGAACCCGGCGGAGCACCCGGAAGCCGGGAGAACCGCAGAAACCCCTCACGTCCCGGCAAACCCCCGCACCGCGACCGCCTCACCCCCGCGCCACGACTCGGACCCCTCTCACCTATCCCGGCACACCAGACACACGCAACACCGCCCTGCCTTCCACTCCCACCACCCCGTTTGGCAGGCTGATCCCCGCAACAGGGGGATTGCAGGGAGGGAAGAACCACCATGCACACGACGCAAGACCATCAACCCCTGACCGGGAGCGCCGACGGACGGAGCGCGGCGCCCGGCGACCCCCGGCTCAGCTGGAGCACCACCGAGGACGCCGAACGTCCACCGGTGCTGCTCACCCGCCGCGACGGCATCCTGCCCGCCGTCGCCGCCGCGCTCTCCGTCCGCGGCACCACGCTGACCTGCACCGCGGGCAAGGCCGAACAGCCGCCCGCCCTGCACCCCCTGGTCCAGGACTTCCTGGACACGCTCACCAGCGACCGCCGCGAGCGCTTCACCGGCCGCTGCCCCGAGGCGCTGCTCCTGACCCGCTTCCTCACCACCCACGAGGCGGGCCGCAGCAAACGCGCCTCCCGCAAACCCCTCACCCACGGCGAGGCCCGCCGCGCCCTCAAGCAGTCGAAGATCACCGCGCGGCATATCCGCGAGGACGGCGATCCCCGGCACGGCGCGTACGCCCCGCCCTGCCGGTCCTGTACCGCGCTCCTCGCCCACTTCGGCGTCCGCGCCATCGACCCCACCACCACGGAACGAGGCAGGCCCTGACCTCCATGCGCGCTTTCGACCGCACCGCAGCCACCCGGTTCCCCGTCGCCGTCGACGCCGCCCTGCGCGAGGCGGGCTGGCAGCCCGGCCGCTGGGACATCAAGGCCGCCGAGAAGTGGGCCGACGCCCTGCGCGCCCATGTGTCACCCGCCGGTCACCGGCACACCGTCTTCCCGGCCGCCGTCGAGGCCTGGGCGGAGTTCGGCGGCCTGCGCGTCTCCGGGCCCGGTCCGGGCAAGCACATCGCGCCGACGCCGTTCCACATCGACCCACTGCACGGGCTGCACCTCGCGCGGACCGTCGCCGATCTGGGCCGCGCGCTCGGCACCGAGGTCTGCCCGCTCGGCCAGGAGCTCGACGGGCAGGCCGTGCTCACCATCGACGCGCACGGGCGGGTGTACAGCCTCGACCACAGCGGGGACTGGTTCCTCGGCTCCGACATCGATCACGCGATCGGGGCGCTCGTCACGGGGACGCGGCCGGCTCGGCTGTCGTTCGGCGGCTGACGCCGCCGGGGCGAGATACCCCAGTCCCGCCCCTTCGCCGATTCCTGGGGCTGACGCCCCAGGCCCCAAAGCCGCGCTCCGCGCGGTCGTCCTCAAACGCCGGACGGGCTGAACGGTGCGCCCGGGCGCGTCATGTCCCTACGCCGCGTCCGCCCCCGCCGCCTCCCCCGCGTCCGGTATCACCGCCGAGACCCGGAACCCGCCCCGGTCCGTCGGCCCGGACACGAACACGCCGCCCAGCGCCGTCACCCGCTCCCGCATGCCGACCAGCCCGTTGCCGCCGCTCGGCAGCCCCGCGTCCGTCCCGCCGTCCGAGGGCCCGTTCTCCACCTGGAGGGCCACCTCGCCCTCCCGGTGCGCGACGCGGACCCGGGCCGCGGCGCCCGGGGCGTGTTTGTGGACGTTGGTCAGGGCCTCCTGCACCACCCGGTACGCGGTGCTCTCCACCCGCGGGGCGTACGAGCGCTGCTCGCCCTCGACGGAGAACTCGACCGCCATTCCGGCCTGCCGCGACTGACCCACGAGGTCGGCGAGTTGCCCGAGGCACGGTCCGTCCGCGGCGGTGGTGGCGGCGAGGGCGTCGGCGGACCGGCGGACCCGCGCCGAGGCCGCGGCGGCCACCGCCGCCAGCCGCTCGGGCTCCCGCGCGGCCGCGGGCTGCGGCGCGCCGTCGGGCTTCGCCCGCAGGACGCCGAGCATCTCCCGCAACTCGGTCAGCGCCTGCCGGCCCATGTCGCCGACCAGTTCCGCGTTCCGCGACGCCTTCTCGGGGTCCTTCAGGGCGACGGCCTGGAGCGCCGCCGCGTGCACCACCATCAGGGAGACCCGGTGCGCCACCACGTCGTGCATCTCCCGGGCGATCCGCGTCCGCTCCTCGCTGCGGGCCCACTCGGCCCGCTCCTCGGCCCGTTCGGCCAGCAGCGACAGCTCGCGCTCCAGCCCGTCGGCCCGTTCCCGCAGGCTCTCCACCAGCCTCCGGCGGGCGCCCACGTACAGGCCGAGGAGCAGCGGCGGCGCGGTCAGCCCGAGGGCCATGACCGAGGAGAAGAGCAGGGACGCCCCGAGGCCCGGCTGGTAGCCCGACTGCGAGGTGTCGCGGTGGAACCGAGCGGCGGCGACGACCAGCGTGCCGGCCAGGGACGCGACCGCGAGGACGACGATGATCCGCCGCGGTACGTCCGACGCGGCGAGCGTGTACAGCCCGACGAGCCCGAGCAGGAAACCCATCTCGGCCGGGGTGACGGCGATCGACACCAACACCACCGCCACCGGCCACCTCCGGCGCACCAGCAGTGCGCCGCCGACCGGTATCCCCACCAGCGCTCCGAGCGCCCCGGGCGCCCCCACCTCGTGTGCGAACGAGTACCCCTCGAAGACGCACTCGATCACCGACACCAACGCCAGCACGACGTCCAGCACCATGCTCCGCCGCCTGGCCCACCACCACGGCCCCGCGGGCGCGCCCCGGGCGCCCGCCTCCGTGATTGCCCCCGTTGTGGTCATACCACCCAGACTACGGGGGCAGGCCAACGGTTTTGAAAGAACTGACAGCTACACGCAAACGGCAGCCGCCGAAGCGAACCCGCCATGCCGCTCGGCCCCACCCCTCTCCCTGTCTCTTATACA
>NZ_JBPQTX010000070.1:0-26129 GCF_051386555.1 Streptomyces sp. URMC 126 | reverse complement strand
CGGTGGTGGGGCCGGTGGACACGGCGACGGCGTCGTTCCTCGGCCTGCTCGACGGCACGCGCGGCCATCACCCCTATCGCCGCCCCCGGCGCCGGATGCAGCACCGAGAGCGAGGCGAGGTCCGGCCCCAGCCGCTCCAAGGCCGGGCCCCGGCTCCGCAGCGCGGCGCCACCCGCGCCCCCGCCGCGCGCGTCGTCCAGCGCGCCGGCCCGGGCCAGCCGTTCGACCAGCGCGTCCGCCCGGCCCTCGGGGAGGCCCATGGCCGCCGCCTCGGCCCGCAACAGCGGCAGGCCGCGCGTGCCGTCGAGCAGGCCGAGGAACGACGCCGTCGCCGTGTCCACCGGCCCCACCACCGTCGCGTGGGCCCGGGTCATCCCGAGCTGGAGGACGTCCCGGCTGCGCCAGGCCCGCCGCAGAGCGGGCTTCATCACCGGATGCGCTCCCTCGGCACCGGCTGTGCCTCCGGCCCCATGCGCGCCGCCGGTTCTCGCGCCGCCGACTCCGCCCGCGTGCTCCAACACCGCGGTCCCGCACCCGCCGTCCGTCCCCACCATGGCTCCCCCTCGTCGCCCGGCACACGCCGCTCCACTGCCGACGGAGCCACCGTCCGCCGCCGGTGGACCCAGCATGCACGGCCGCACCGATCGGCGTGTGGGGTTGTCCACAGGCACGGGCTGATCGTCGTACTAATGCCGTGGTGGGGTGGGGTGGAATCACCGGCTGCCGGGCGACGGCGGGACTTCCCGCGCCGTCGACGGGGTAACGTCGTGGCGTGCCCGTCGACCCCCTGCACAGCGCCGCCCGACCGCCGCGCGGCGGCCCGAGCCCGCTCGGCGCGCCCTTCCCGGAGACCGAGGCGTTTCCGGCGGCCGAGGCCCGCCCGGTGGAGGTCCGCCGGAGCGCACGCCGGCGCAGAACCGTCTCCGCCTACCGCGAGGGCGACCGCACGGTGGTCCTCATCCCGGCCCGTATGTCGGACGCCGAGGAGAAGCGGTGGGTGAACGTGATGCTGGACCGGCTCGCGGCCCAGGAGAGCAAGCGGATACTCGGCGACACCGAGCTCGCGGAACGGGCGGAGCGCCTCTCCGGGCAGTACCTCGGCGGCCGGGCCCGGCCCGACAGCGTCCGCTGGGTCACCAACCAGAACACCCGCTGGGGCTCCTGCACCCCCGCCGAGGGCAGCATCCGCCTCTCGCACCGGCTGCAGGGCATGCCCGAGTACGTCGTCGACTACGTCCTCCTGCACGAGCTGGCGCACCTGCTCGTCCCCGGGCACGGGCCCGCCTTCTGGCGGCTCCTGGAGGCGTATCCGCGCACCGAGCGCGCACGGGGCTACCTGGAGGGCGTCGTCGCCGCGGGCCGCCTCCCGCACCTCCCCGCCGCCCGCAGCGAATAACCCCTCCGGGGGGACGGGCGACGGAAGCCGGAAGGACGGCGGGAGCCCACGGCGCACCGGACGCCTCGGACGCCGGCCGCCCGCGGGCCACCGGCGCCTACACCGACGCGCGCACCCGCTCGACCAGCCGCACCACCGACGCGTCGGCCACCGAGGCGACCTCGTCGTAACCGAACCACCGCAGGTCCAGCGACTCGTCGCTGATGGCCGCCTCGGCGCCCTCGGGCGCCAGCGCCGCGTACTGCACGTCCAGGTGCCAGGCGCAGGGCGTGTGGTGCCGGTCCAGCCGGACCGGGCCACCCGGCAGCAGGGTCAGCCCGCTCGCGATGCCGGACTCCTCCGTGGCCTCGCGCAGCGCGGCCGCCGCCAACGTGGCGTCCTCCGGCTCGCAGTGGCCGCCCATCTGCAGCCACATCCCGAGCTTGCGATGGAGCGTGAGCAGCACCCGGTCGCGGGACGGGTCCACGACCAGGGCGCTGGCCGTGATGTGACCGTCCCGGCACGCCTTCCACATGCCGTCCGGGTGCCCGGCCAGATGCTCCAGGTACGCGAGCCGCAGCGCCTCCTGCCGCGGGTCACCGCCCGGAACCGGCCACTCCTTGAGCACCCGTTCCGCGTCCTCGCGCAGGCTCACGCGCCGGCCCCGCCGTCCTTCGGCGAACCGCCCTCGGGGCCGTCGCCCTTGGAGGAGTCCTCGGAACTTTCGGAACCCTCGGAACCCTCCGAGCCCTTGGAGTTCAGGTCCGGCTTGCCCTGCCCGCCGCCCGCGGCCTCGCCGAGCATCTTGTCCAGCTCGGAGAAGTCCAGGTGCTCCCGGTGCACGAAACCGTCCGGGTCGTCCAGGTCCGCGGCGGTGGGCAGCATGTCCGGGTGCTCCCACAGCGCGTCCCGGCCGTCGGCGCCGCGCGCGTCGGTGAGGGAGGCCCACAGCCGCGACGCGTCGCGGAGCCGGCGCGGACGGAGCTCCAGACCGATCAGGGTCGCGAAGGTCTGCTCGGCGGGACCACCGCTGGCCCGGCGGCGGCGCAGCGTCTCGCGCAGCGCCCCGGCGGACGGCAGGTGCGGCGCGGCGGCCGCGTGCACGACGGCGTCCACCCAGCCCTCGACCAGCGCCAGCGCGGTCTCCAGCCGGGCCAGGGCCGCCTTCTGCTCCGGGGTGTCCTCCGGCTGGAACATGCCCTGCTGGAGCGCCTCCTGCATCTGCTCGGGGCGCGTGGGGTCGAGCTGGCCGACGACGTCCTCCAGCTTGGTGGTGTCCACCTTGATGCCCCGGGCGTAACCCTCGACCGCGCCGAAGAGGTGCGAGCGCAGCCACGGCACATGGGCGAAGAGCCGCTGGTGGGCGGCCTCGCGCAGCGCCAGGTAGAGGCGAACCTCCTCCTGCGGCACCCCCAGACCGGAACCGAACGCCTCGACGTTCACCGGCAGCAGCGCCGCCTTGCCGGCCGGGCCCAGCGGCAGCCCGATGTCGGTGGAGCCCACGACCTCGCCCGCCAGCACGCCGACGGCCTGGCCGATCTGCGTACCGAACATGGCGCCGCCCATGCTGCGCATCATGCCCAGCAGCGGGCCGGCCATGGCCCGCATCTCCTCGGGCAGCACGTCGCCCATGGCCGAGCCGACGCGCTCGGCGACCGGGTCGACCAGCTCACGCCACACCGGGAGGGTCGCCTCGACCCACTCCGCGCGGCTCCAGGCGACGGCCGTGCCGGAGCCCGACGGGAGCGAGGTCACCCCGTCCAGCCAGAGGTCGGCCAGGCGGACGGCCTCCTGGACCGCGGCCCGCTCGCCGGCCGAGACGCTGGCGTCCTTGGAGCCGTCGGCGGTGCCCTGCGCGACGGTCTGCCGGGCGATGTCCTTGGCCATGTCCCAGTTCACCGGGCCGCCCTCGTACGAGAGCATCTGGCCGAGCTGCTGGAAGGCGGCGCCCAGGTCGCCGGGGTTCATGCCGCCGAACGCCGGGTTCGCGCCGCCGCCGAACAGCGCGGCGAAGGGGTTGTCCCCGCCCGCCCCGGAACCGAATCCGAACGGGTTCGCCGGACCCTGGCCACGGCCACCCTGGTCACCGCCCTTCTTCTTGCCGTTGTCGCCGTCCTCCGGCTCCTCCGGCGGAAGATTGAATCCGAATGGGGTGTCACTCACGGGTTTCCTCGGCTCCTAGGGCCGCCGGCGAAGGCCGACGGCGAATGCCCGACAACACCACCCAGCGTAGACACCTCCCCGGTATGGGGGCTTGGTGCTCCACCGGCTCGGGGCCTGCGGCAGGATGGACGTCACCTGGTACGTACGGGTCATGACACAGGTCATGACACATACGTACTGAAGACAACCGCTGGAGACGCCCGGTGAGTTCCCCCGACCGAGAAGTTCGCGCAGCGCGAAACGGTTCCGCACGAGACAGTACGAGCCCGACCGGCCGCCGGCCCGTGGTCGCGGTCACCGGCGCCGCCCGCGGCGTCGGTGCGCTGCTCACCCGGCGGCTCGCCGCATCCGAGGAGGTCAAGCACGTCCTCGCCATCGACGAGCGCCGCGGCGACGTCAGCGAGGCGCAGTGGCACGTCCTGGACGTCCGCGACCCGGCGATCGCGGAGAAGCTGCGGGGCGCCGACGTCGTCGTCCACCTCGCGCTCGACCTGGACCTGGAGACTGACCCGGCCGCCCGCACCGCCTACAACGTGCGCGGCACCCAGACCGTGCTGACGGCCGCCGCGGCGGCCGGGGTGCACCGGGTGGTGCTGTGCACGTCGGCGATGGTCTACGGCGCGCACCCCGACAACGACGTGCCCCTCGACGAGGACGCGGAACTGCGGGCGACCGCTGAGGCCACCGGTGTCGGCGACCTGCTGGAGATCGAGCGCCTGGCCCGCCGGGCCCCCCGCGCGCACCCCGGGCTGAACGTCACCGTCCTGCGGCCGGCGGTTCTCGTAGGCGGGACGGACACGGCCCTGACCCGTTACTTCGAATCGCCGCGGCTGCTGGTGGTGGCCGGGTCCCGGCCGGTGTGGCAGTTCTGCCACGTCGAGGACCTGGTGAGCGCCCTGGAGTTCGCCGCCCTGGAGAAGGCCGAGGGCGAGCTGGCGGTGGGCTGCGACGGCTGGCTGGAGCAGGAGGAAGTCGAGGAGCTCACCGGCATCCGCCGCATGGAGCTGCCGTCGGCCGTGGCGCTGGGCGCCGCCTCCCGGCTGCACCGCCTGGGCCTGACGCCGTCTCCCGCGGGCGACCTCGAGTACACGATGCACCCCTGGGTGGTCAGCGGCCACCGGCTGCACGCCGCGGGCTGGCGTCCCCGCTGGACCAACGAGGAGGTCCTGGCGGAGCTGCTGGAGGAGGTCGCCGGACGGCACACGGTCGCCGGCCGGAGGCTCGGCCGCAAGGACGCGACGGCGGCGGGTGCCGCCGGGGCCACCGTGGCGCTGCTGGGCACGGCGGCCCTGGTGCGGCGGGCGCGCAAGGCCCGACGGCGGGTGTAGCGGGCGGTTCGCGGGCCGACGGCGCCTGCCCGGGGCCGGAGAGGCCCGGAAGGCGCCCCGCGTCGACTGGACGCCGATTCGAACATCCGGCCCCCGGACGGGCCGGAAATCGGCCGGCGTGCGGCACGATGGAGCGCATGTCCCGTACGTACGAAGATCCCTCCGGGCCCGCCGTCCCCGAACCGGGCCCCCTGCGCCTCCTGGCCGTCCGCGAGACCCCGCTCTCCCTGGACGAGGTCTTCGCCGCTGTCGGCGACCCGGCCGCGGGCGGCACCGCGCTCTTCGTGGGCACCGTGCGCGACCACGACGGCGGCGCCTCGGTCGCCGGGCTCGGCTACTCGGCGCACCCGACGGCCGAGGAGGCGCTGCGGCGGGTGGCCGAGAAGGTGGCGGCGGACTTCCCGGTCCGGGCGCTGGCCGCGGTGCACCGGGTCGGCGAGCTGACCGTCGGGGATCTGGCCGTGGTGGTCGCCGTCTCCTGCCCGCACCGCGCCGAGGCGTTCGCGGCCTGCCGGCGCCTCATCGACGACCTCAAGCACGAGGTGCCGATCTGGAAGCACCAGGTGTTCTCGGATGGGACGGAAGAGTGGGTCGGCGCGTAGCGCCGTCCTTCTGGGGTGTGGGCGCCTAGCCGCGTGCCCGGAACGGGCCACCCGAGTTGCGTAACCGCCGCCCTGAAGTGAGCGTTGAGACGGCAGACGATTAATGTGCTCATCGTAAGTCACGAGGAGTAAGAGGTCGGAGGCCGTTATGGCGGCGCTCGCTTGGTTGCTGATTCCGGTTGCCGCGGCCGTGGCCGCCGCCCTGTGGGGAAGCTGGGCGGCCCGGAACCGCAAGGCAGGCGATGTCTCCGAGCTCGCGGGGTACGCGAAGTTCCGTGAGGCCATGGAACGTTCGGACTCCGGAGCCGGATCCCCGTAACGTGGGTCGGGGCGGTGTCCCGGCCCGTCCGGGAGCCGTGTTTTTCGCATGACGCGGGCCCCGCTGGGCACTTCTGCCCCGTACGGACCGCCCCGGAAGTGGACTGTCAGACCTGTCCCGTACTGTCGTTCCATGCCCCGCCGCACCGCGACGATGCTCGCCTCACTGTTGACCCTGATCGCGCTGCTCTGCGCCGGCGTGCTGATCCCCGTGCCGTACGCGGAGATGTCGCCCGGGCCGACGGTGAACACCCTGGGCGATCACGACGGGGAGCCGGTGCTCCAGATCTCGGGGCACAAGACGTATCCGACCAGCGGGCACCTCAATATGACCACGGTCCGGGTGACCGGCTCGCAGTACCGGATGAACATGGTCGAAGCGGTCTACGGCTGGCTGAACCACGACAAGCTGGTCGTCCCGCACAGCACGCTCTACCCGGACGACAAGACGCCCGACCAGCTCAATCAGGAGACCGCCGAGGAGTTCAGCCAGTCCCAGGAGAGCGCCAAGGTGGCGGCCCTCAAGCAGCTGGACATCGCCGTGCCCACCCGCGTCGTGGTCGCCTCGGTCGTCAAGGCGAGCCCTGCCGAGGGCGTGCTGCACGCGGGCGACGTGGTCAAGGCGGTGGACGGCGCCGAGGTGAAGCGGCCGGGCGACGTCGCGAAGTTCGTCACCCGGCACAAGCCCGGCGAGAAGGTCGTCTTCACCATCGTGCCGGCCAAGGAGGCCGCCGCCGCGGAGAAGGAGAAGCGGCAGCCGCGGGGGACGGAGAACGTCACCGTGGTGACGCGTGAGGCGCCCGGGGACAAGCGGGCCATCGTCGGCATCCAGGCGGGGACGGCGCACACCTTCCCGTTCCCGATCAACATCAAGCTCGCCGACGTCGGCGGACCCAGCGCCGGCCTCATGTTCGCCCTGGGGATAGTCGACAAGTTGACACCGGACGACCTCACCGGCGGGAAGTTCGTCGCCGGTACCGGGACCATCGACGACGAGGGCAAGGTCGGGCCGATCGGCGGCATCGAGATGAAGACGGTCGGCGCCCGGAACAAGGGCGCCCGGTTCTTCCTGACCCCCAAGGACAACTGCGCGGCCGCCGCCAAGGACACCCCGTCCGGGCTGACGCTCGTCAAGGTGGAGACGATAGGCGACGCGCTGAAGTCCCTGGAGAAGATCCGCAAGGGGGACGCGGCCGGCCTGCCGCGCTGCACGGCAGGCTAGTCACGCGGCACACCGGCCCCGGGCGGGTTCAGTCCGCGAAGGTCGCGGCCAGCGCCTCGGCCAGGCCGGGCACCAGGTCGGGTCCGGTGAGCACCTCGGTCGGCGAGTCCTTCTCGCGCAGCCGGATGGCGGACTCCCGCGCCCCGTCCCGCAGCACGGCGACCGTCATCCGCACTTCCTGCCGCTCCGGGTGCTGCGCGACCCACTTGGCAAGCTGCTTCTCGTTCATCCCATGGGGCACGGACCCCTCGGCGGACGGCGGGAGCATCAGCCGCTCCACGGTCAGAGCGCACCCCGTCACCGCGTCCGGCCAGGCGATCGTGGCGAGGAACTCGTCGAGGGCGGCGCCCGCCGGCAGCTCGTCCTGCTCGATGGGGGTGTAGGAAGGGACGGACGAGCCCGGGGCCGCCTCGTCGAGGCCGAGCTGGGCGGCCAGGGCGGGCTCCTGGGAGCGGAGCTTCGCGGTGTCGACGAGGGCGAAGAGCCGGGCGGGCTGGTCCCAGCCGAGGCCGGAGGCGTAGTCGTCGATCTCGAGTACGGCGCGGGTCAGCGGGCTGGCGGCCATCGGCGGCGTGCCCGCTTCGGGGCGATCGGGGTGGCTCGGGGAGCCGGCATTGCTGGACATGCCCAATATCGTGCCCTGAGAGGGGCCGAAATCGGGAACCGAGTAAAGCCTCGGTAAGTTGCCACACTGGGTCCTACTATCGCCAGGGCCTGATCGACAGCTCCCTTACAGCGAACTTCGAGGTGCGCACCTTGGCTTTCCAGATGCCGGACCGCGGCGGAGGCCCGACAGGGCCACGGATCAGAGTCGGCCGACCGTCCCGGCGTGTCCGGACCCTGCTGATGACCCTGGGTGTGCTGGCTGCGCTGGCCATGCTCTTCGTCATGTTCGCCGGGTTCTGGACCGACTGGCTCTGGTACCGCTCGGTGCACTATTCATCGGTCTTCACCACCACCCTCGGCACCAAGATCGGCCTGTTCGGCGTCTTCGGTCTGCTGATGGCCCTCGCGGTGGGGTTCAACATCTGGCTGGCGCACCGGCTCCGGCCGCCGCTGAGCGCCATGTCGGCCGAGCAGCAGAGCCTCGACCGCTACCGGATGAGCATCGCCCCCTACAAGAAGTGGGTGCTGCTGGCGGTCACCGCGCTGGTCGGCCTGGTGGCGGGCGCGTCCGCGGCCGGGCAGTGGCGCACCTGGCTCCAGTGGGTCAACGGCGTCTCCTTCGGGCAGAAGGACCCGCAGTTCCACAAGGACATCTCGTTCTACACGTTCGACCTGCCCTGGTACCGCTTCCTGCTGAGCTTCGGCTTCGCGGCGGCCGTCCTGTCGCTGATCGCCGCCGCCCTGGTGCACTACCTCTACGGCGGCCTGCGGCTGACCAGCCCGGGCCACCGGGCCACCGCGGCGGCCACCGGGCACCTCTCCGTGCTGCTGGGCCTGTTCGTCGCGCTCAAGGCCGTGGCCTACTGGCTGGACCGGTACGGGCTGGCGGTGAAGTCGAGCGGGCTGCGGTCGACGGACGGCTGGACGGGCCTGCGCTATGTGGACGCCAACGCCTATCTGCCGGCCAAGACGATCCTCTTCATCATCGCGCTGATCTGCGCGGTGCTGTTCTTCGCGACGCTCTGGCGGCGCACCTGGCAGCTGCCGGTCATCGGCTTCGGCCTGATGGTGCTCTCCGCGATACTGATCGGCGGCCTCTACCCGGCGATCGTGCAGAAGTTCCAGGTCTCGCCGAACGAGCAGACCAAGGAAGCGCCGTACATCGCCAAGAACATCAAGGCGACGCGTGAGGCGTACGGGATCGATCACACCAAGGTCGACGACAAGTACCCCGGCAAGAGCGACGCCGCCGGCAAGGACAAGAACAAGCTGCGCGAGATGGCGAACTCCACCGCCAGTCTGCGCCTGCTGGACCCGAACATCGTCTCGCCGGCCTTCCAGCAGGAGCGCCAGGACCGTGGCTACTACCAGTTCCCGTCCACCCTGGACGTCGACCGGTACACGGTGAACGGCAAGGAGCAGGACACCGTCATCGGCCTGCGGGAGCTCAACATCAAGGGCATCCCCGAGCGCAACTGGATCAACGACCACTTCAAATACACCCACGGTTACGGCGCCGTGACCGCCAAGGGCACCTCCGTGCCCAAGGGCGGCGGCCCGGACTTCCAGTCGGACGGCACGCTGGGCGCGTACCAGCCGCGGGTGTACTACGGGGAGAAGACCACCCAGTACTCGATCGTCGGCGGGCCGCAGAAGGAGATCGACAAGCCCGGCGACGAGGGCAAGGAGAGCTTCGGCTACGACGGCAAGGGCGGTGTCGCGCTGTCCAACCCGGTCAACCGCGCGGCCTACGCCGTGGCCTTCGGCGAGCCGAAGATCCTCTACTCGGGCGCCATCGGCAAGGGCTCCAAGATCCTCTACAACCGGACGCCCAAGGAGCGCGTCGAGGCGGTGGCCCCCTGGCTGACCATCGACGGTGACGCGTATCCCGCCGTGGTGGACCACCGGATCCAGTGGATCGTGGACGCCTATACGACGACCAACGGTTACCCGTACGCCTCCCGCACCACTCTGGGCGACACCACCGCCGACTCGTTGACGACGGGTCAACGCGCCGTGGTCGCCCAGCAGAACCAGGTCAACTACATCCGCAACTCGGTGAAGGCGACCGTCGACGCCTACGACGGCACGGTCCGGCTCTACCAGTGGGACGCCGAGGACCCGGTGCTCAAGACCTGGATGAAGGCGTTCCCGGGGACCGTCAAGCCGAAGGGCGAGATCAGCGCGGACCTGAAGGCGCATCTGCGCTACCCGCAGGACCTGTTCAAGGTGCAGCGCGAGCTGCTGGCCCGCTACCACGTCACCGACCCGGCGGCGTTCTACACGGGCAGCCAGCGCTGGCAGGTGCCGGACGACCCGACCAACAAGGGCAACGCGGTACCGCCGTACTACCTGAGCATGCGGATGCCGGACCAGAAGGACCAGACGTTCTCGCTGACGACGACCTTCACGCCCAAGAACCGCCCCAACCTGGGCGCGTTCATGGCGGTCGACGCCGACGCGAAGAGCGATGGCTACGGCCGGATCAGAATCCTCGAACCCAAGGGCGCGGTCTGGGGTCCGGAGCAGGCGCAGTCCAATTTCAACAGCAATTCGGACGTCGCCAGCCTGATCAGGCTTCTCAAGGGCGGTGATTCCGAGGTCGAGTACGGCAATCTGCTGACCGTGCCGCTGGACGGCGGTTTCCTGTACGTGGAACCCGTGTACGTGCGCGGCGCGCGGGCGAATTACCCGCTGTTGCGGAAGGTGCTCGTCAACTACGGCGAGAAGATCGCCTTCCGGGACACGCTCGGCGAGGCCCTGGACGAGGTCTTCGGCAAGCAGCAGGGCGAGACCGGCAAGCAGCCGCCGGACACCACCCGGCCGCCCTCCGCCAACCCGACGGTCAAGCAGGCGATCAAGGACGCGCAGGACGCGTACGCCAACGGCCAGAAGGCGCTGGAGCAGAAGGACTTGGAGGCCTACGGCAAGGCCCAGAAGAGCCTGAAGGAGGCCCTCGACCGGCTGGCCAAGGCCGAGGAGGAAGCGGAGAGGAAGGCGGACGGCAAGCCCGCCGGCAAGCAGGACGAAGGCAGGCGGGACGAAGGGAAGCAGGACGAAGCCAAGCGGACCGAGGGGTAGCCGGTGCCCCGCCCCGCGCCGTGGTACGGTTGTTCCACAACAGCGCGGGGTGGAGCAGCTCGGTAGCTCGCTGGGCTCATAACCCAGAGGTCGCAGGTTCAAATCCTGTCCCCGCTACTCGAAGACAAGGCCCGGAGTCTCGGACTCCGGGCCTTGTCGTGCGTTCCGGGCGGGGTACGGGTGCCGCCTCGGGGGTAGCGGGCGAGGGACCACCGTTCGCATCGGGCGCCACGCTGCTCTGTGCGGGTTATGTGCGGGGCTTTTGATTAGAGTTTGGGGCATCGCTGTGTCGGGAAGTCGGGAAGTCGACAAAACGCTGAAGTGACCTCACTGGCTGCGGCATTCCAGGTGTACACAGGTTGCGGGAGTGCGACGATGGGACGTATGGGGGACAAGGCGAGGCTGGTGGAGACACGTCGGCTGGTAGGGGCTCCCGACCGGGGGAGTGAGCAGGGGACCGACCGGGGGAACGACCCGGACGGGCAACGTCCGTCGCCGCACGGCCAGAGACCGGCGAACGCGGCCGGCACCGTGCCCGCCCCGGCGGGCCCGTCCGCCGCCGGCCCCGCGGACGGCGCCGACCTGGAGCTCGAAACCGCCCGCCGCCGCGCCGAATCCGGTGACCCCGCCGCCCTGAGCACCCTCGGCGCCCTCCTGCTGCGCCGCGGCGACCTGGACGCCGCCGAGCGCTGCCTGCGCGCCGCCACCGCCGAGGGCGACCGCTCCGCCGCCAACAACCTGGGCGTCCTGCTGCACCAGCGCGGCTACCCCGACGAGGCGGCCGCCTGGTGGCGGGTGGCCGCCGTCGCCGGCTCCGCCGCCGCCGCGCACGCCCTGGGCCGCTACCACCGCGAGCGCGGCGACGAGCCCGCCGCCGAGTACTGGCTGCGACAGTCCGCCGAGTCCGGGCACGCCCTCGGCGCCTACGCCCTCGCCGACCTCCTGGAGCACCGCAGCGACGTGGGGGCGGAGCGCTGGTTCCGGTCCGCCGCCGAGCGCGGCCACCGCGAGGCGGCGTACCGCCTCGCCCGCATCCTCGACGGACGCGCCCCCGGCTCGGCCGCGAACCGCCCGAGCGTCCTGCCCGGCCCGGCACCGGCGCCCGCCGGCCGCCGCACGCCCGTCGGCGGCGGGGACACCTCCGTGCGCGACCTGCGCGCCGCCGCGGCGGTCGGCAAGGAGCGCGGGCCCGCCGCCGAGGCCGAGCAGTGGTACCGCCAGGCCGCCGCCCGCGGCCACCGCCGCGCCGCCCTGCACCTGGGCACCCTGCTGGAGGCGCGCGGCGAGATCCAGGAGGCCGCCCGCTGGTATCTGACCTCCGCCAAGGACGGCGAGTCCCGCGCGGCCTGCGCCCTCGGCTTCCTGCTGCGCGACGCGGGCGACAACGACAGCGCCGCCGTCTGGTGGCGCCGCGCGGCCCAGGACGGCGACGGCAACGCGGCCAACGCCCTCGGCGCCCTGCACGCCGACCGCGGCGAGTCCCAGCAGGCCGAGCGCTGGTACCGCGCGGCCCTGGACGCGGGCGACGTCAACGGCGCCTACAACCTCGCCCTCCTCTGCGCCGAGCAGGGCCGCTCGGCCCAGGCCGAGCAGTGGTACCGCCGCGCCGCCTACGCGGGCCACCGGGAGGCCGCCAACGCCCTCGCCGTCCTGCTGCTCCAGGCCGGCGACCCGGCGGGCGCCGAGCCGTGGTTCTCCAAGGCGGCCGAGGCCGGCAGCGTCGACGCGGCGTTCAACCTGGGCATCCTCTACGCCGGGCGGCACGACGAGCGCGAGGCGCTGCGCTGGTACGAGCGCGCCGCCGCGGCCGGCCACACCGAGGCCGCCCTCCAGGTGGCCATGGCCCTGTTGCGGGACGGCACCCAGGAGAGCGCCGAGGAGGCCGAGCGCCACCTGCGGGTCGCGGCCCGGGGCGGCAGCGCGGAGGCCGCGTTCCGGCTGGCGAGCCTGCTGGACCGGGAGGACCGCGGCGAGGGGGCCGCCGCCGAGTGCGAGGAGTGGTACGACCGCGCCGCCCGCCAGGGACACCGGCGGGCCCAGGTGCGGCTCGGCATGATCGTGGCGGCCCGCGGCGACGTCGTCCGGGCCGCCCGCTGGTACCGGGAGGCGGCCGAGGCGGGCAGCCGCAACGGCGCGTTCAACCTCGGGCTGCTGCTGGCCCGCGAGGGAAGCGAGCCGGAGGCGGCGCTGTGGTGGACGCGGGCCGCCGAGGCCGGCCACGGCCGCGCGGCCCTCCGGCTGGCCCTGCTGGCCGCCCGGCACGGCGATCTGTCGGAGGCGCAGCTCTGGTGCGCGCAGGCGGTCGAGTACGGGCCGGCCGAGGTCGCCGAGCGGGCGGCGCGGCTGCGGGACGCCCTCCAGCAGGAACTGTCGGCGTGACCGCGCTCCCGGCGGGCCGGACCGCCCACCGGGCCGAGCGGCCGCTCGGGATCACCCGTTTGCGTGGAACGCCTTGACCGGGTTACAGTTGGTTCACCGACGCGGGGTGGAGCAGCTCGGTAGCTCGCTGGGCTCATAACCCAGAGGTCGCAGGTTCAAATCCTGTCCCCGCTACTCTCGACGAAGGCCCGGATCCTCAGGATCCGGGCCTTCGTGCTGTACGCGCCCGTCATGGTGCCGAGCTCCCCGCGGACGAACGCCCCCCCGGCGTCCGCCGTCCGTCACGCTCCCGAGCAGCCCGGGCACAGCCCCCGGTAGGTCACCTCGACCGCGGACACCTGGAACCCGAAGCGCTCCTCCGCCGGCAGCCCGGCGAGCAGGTCCCCGGAGGGGTGCACGTCGCGGATGGTGCCGCAGCGGGAGCACACCAGGTGCTGGTGCGCGTGGTGGGCGTTCGGGTCGTAGCGTTTCGCCCGGCCGTCGGTGCTCACCTCGATGATCTCGCCGAGGGAGACCAGTTCGCCGAGCGTGTTGTAGACCGTCGCCCGGGAGATCTCCGGGAGCAGTTCGGTCGCCTTGGCGTGCACTTCGTCGGCGGTGTAGTGCACATGGTCCCCGTCGAGCACCTCGGCGACGACGCGCCGCTGCGCGGTCAGCCGCCAGCCACGTCCCCGGAGCCGTTCCAGCAGGTCACTCATGCCATTCACCCATCAGTCAGATAGGACCAGCCTAGCAGCGGCAGGCGTCTACCACTGGATCCGGTTTTTATGTCACCTCCATCTTGACTTAGACAAAGTCCAATGTAAGGATCGTTCTCGCCGCGGAGCCGAAGAGGACCGGCCGAGCGGGCAGGACCGAGAAGACGGAGGCATACGTGTCGGTTCAGGACGAGGCCATGACCACGACGGGCCCGCTGACCACGGAGTCCGGAGCTCCGGTCGCGGACAACCAGAACAGCGAGACCGCGGGCATCGGTGGCCCCGTCCTGGTGCAGGACCAGCTGCTGCTGGAGAAGCTCGCGCACTTCAACCGCGAGCGGATCCCGGAGCGTGTGGTGCACGCCCGCGGCGCCGGCGCCTACGGCACCTTCACCGTGACGGCGGACGTCACCCGGTGGACCCGGGCGAAGTTCCTGTCCGAGGTCGGCAAGCAGACGGAAACGTTCCTCCGCTTCTCCACCGTCGCCGGCAACCTCGGCTCGGCGGACGCGGTGCGCGACCCGCGCGGGTTCGCGCTGAAGTTCTACACCGAAGAGGGCAACTACGACCTCGTCGGCAACAACACCCCCGTCTTCTTCATCCGGGACGCCATCAAGTTCCCCGACTTCATCCACACCCAGAAGCGCGACCCGTACACCGGCTCGCAGGAGGCGGACAACGTCTGGGACTTCTGGGGTCTGTCGCCGGAGGCCACCCACCAGGTGACCTGGCTGTTCGGCGACCGCGGCATCCCCGCCTCGTACCGCCACATGGACGGCTTCGGCTCGCACACCTTCCAGTGGAACAACGAGGCCGGCGAGGTCTTCTGGGTCAAGTACCACTTCAAGACCGACCAGGGGATCAAGAACCTCACGCAGGAGGAGGCCAACCGGCTCGCCGGCGAGGACCCCGACTCCCACCAGCGTGACCTGCGCGAGGCCATCGAGCGCGGCGACTTCCCGACCTGGACGGTGTCCGTCCAGATCATGCCGGCGGACGAGGCGGCCACCTACCGCTTCAACCCGTTCGACCTGACCAAGGTCTGGCCGCACGCGGACTACCCGCTGCACGAGATCGGCAAGCTGGAGCTCAACCGCAACCCCGACAACATCTTCGCCGAGGTCGAGCAGTCGGCCTTCTCTCCGGCGCACTTCGTGCCCGGCATCGGCCCGTCCCCCGACAAGATGCTGCAGGGCCGGCTGTTCGCCTACGCCGACGCCCACCGCTACCGCGTCGGCATCAACGCCGACCAGCTGCCGGTGAACCGTCCGCACGCCACCACGGCCCGCACCTACGGCCGGGACGGCTACGCGTACGACGGCCGTCACGGCCGGGCGAAGAACTACGAGCCGAACAGCTTCGGCGGCCCCGCCGAGACCGGCCGGCCGCTGTGGCAGCCGGTCTCCGTCACCGGGGTCACCGGCAACATCGCGACTCCCACGCACGCCGAGGACAACGACTTCGTCCAGGCGGGCAACCTCTACCGGCTGATGACGGAGGAGGAGAAGGAGCGCCTGATCGCCAACCTCGCGGGCTTCATCGCCAAGGTGTCGCGCGACGACATCGTGGAGCGGGCGATCAACAACTTCCGCCAGGCGGACCCCGACTACGGCAAGCGGCTGGAAACCGCGGTCCAGGCCCTGCGCGGCTGAGGCGCTTGCCGTAAGAAACCGGAGAGGCCGGACGCCATGGGGCTCCGGCCTCTCCGGCTGTCCGCGGCGGCGGGCACCGGGAGCGGCCGGGCCTCAGGCCGTCAGCGCCCCGTCCTGGCGCGGCACCCCGCGCGCCACCCAGCAGCGGATGAGATCCCGGACCGAGACCACGCCCACGGTCTCCTGGCCGTCCAGGACGACCAAGTGCCGGAACTCCCCGCGCGACATGGCGATGGCGGCCTCCTCCAGCGTCCACTCCGGCGCCGCGAAGACCACGTCGGCGGTGGTGTGGCGGTGCGCCGCCTCCCGGTCCGGGTCGCATCCGGCGCCGAGGGCGTTGAGGATGTCCCGTTCGGTGAGGATGCCCAGGCCGCTGGTCTCGGGGTCGAGGACGACGGCCGCCCCGACCCGGCGCGCGGACATCAGCCGGGCGGCCTGCCGGAGGGTGTGGGCGGGGCCGATGGTGAGGACGATCGTGCTCATGGCGTCGCGGACGAGCATGGGCGGGCCACCTCCTGCGGGCGATTTCACGCATTCACAAGCTCGCCCACAGCGTGACACGCGGCAAGTCGGCGGGGAAGAGGACGGCAACGGACCGCTTTGCCGATTTTTTACGTCGTCTTTGAGGTTTCGGGCACCCGGACGGGTGGGGAGCTCCCGCCGCCCGGGGCCTCAGGAACGCAGATAACCCAGCAACTCGTCGTGGAGAAGCCCGTTCGACGCGGCGGCGTTCCCGCTGTGCGGCCCGTGGCGCCCGTCCAGGCCCGTGAACCGGCCGCCGGCCTCTTCCACGATGACGACGTTCGCCGCCATGTCCCACAGTGACAGCTCCGGCTCCGCGCAGATGTCCACCGACCCCTCGGCGACCATCATGTACGGCCAGAAATCGCCGTAGCCCCGCGTCCGCCAGCAGTCCCGCGTCAGGTCCAGGAAGCGCGGCAGCAGCCCGCGCTCCTCCCACCCCGACAGCGAGGAGTACGCGAACGAGGCGTCCGCGATGCGCTCCACCTTGGAGACGGTCAGCCGGCTCGCCGACGACAGGCTGCGGCCGGTGTACGCGCCCGAGCCCTTCGCCGCCCACCAGCGGCGGCCGAGCGCCGGGGCCGACACCACACCGACGACCGGCTGGTAGTCGACGGTGCCCTCGTGCTCCGTCTGGACCATGAGGGAGATCAGCGTCGCCCAGACGGGCACCCCGCGCACGTAGTTCTTCGTGCCGTCGATCGGGTCGATGACCCAGCGGCGCGGACCGAGGCCCTCGCCGCCGAACTCCTCGCCGAGCACGGCGTCGCGGGGCCGGGCCCGCTGGAGGTGACCGCGGATCAGCTCCTCGGCGGCCTTGTCCGCCTCGCTCACCGGGGTCATGTCCGGTTTGGTCTCGACCTTGAGGTCGAGGGCCTTGAACCGTTCCATGGTCGCCGCGTCGGCGGCGTCCGCCAGGACATGGGCCAAGCGCAGATCATCGTGGTAGTCGGACATAACAGGAACACTACCCGCGGCTCCCGCCCGCGCACGTGCGGCCCGCCCGGGCTCTTGACACCGTCTGGTGGTGCGTCAATTCTGTGGCCACAACCGTCGTGCGGCCGCAAGGCCCGGGAGGCGACGATGCCCGCGGCACGAGAGCTCCTGCTGGACGCGGCCTACACGGCGCTCGGCACCCGGCCCTGGCACGGGGTCCGGATGGTCGACGTGGCGGCCGCCGCCGGGGTGTCCCGGCAGACCCTGTACAACGAGTTCGGCAGCAAGGACGGCCTGGCCCGCGCCCTGGTCCGGCGGGAGGCGGAGTCCTTCCTGGCCGGCGTGGAACGCTCGCTGGCCGACGCCGTCGGGCGGGAGGACGCCGACGCCGGCGACTGCTGCGCGGCGGCGGCCGTGTGGACCCTGCGCACCGCGCGGGCCAACCCGCTGGTCCGCGCGGCGCTGACCGGCTGCCGCGGCGAGCGGCTGCCCGCCCAGGCGGCCCCCGCCGTCCCGCCGCCGCGCACCCCGCCGTCACCCGCCACGGCCCGGGGTGCCCCGACGCCCGCCGCCCTCGTGGAGCGCATCGCCGGCAGCGCGGCCGGGGCGGCCGGCGCCACCGCCCGCCCGCCGGATCCGGAGGCGCTGCGCCGGGCCTGCGAGGCCGCCGTCCGGATGACCCTGTCGTACGTGGTCGCCCCGGCCGGCTCCGACACCGAGGCGGCGGAGGAGGTGGCGGGCGTGGTCAGGACGTTGCTCGGGGGCGGGCGGGAGTGACCGGCGCGCTCAGTGCGCGGAGCCCGACAGCTGGAGCCCGATCACCCCGACGATCACGAAGGCGATCGAGACCAGCTTCAGTGTGGAGACCAGGTCGTCCAGGAAGACCATGCCGTAGATCGCCGTCCCGGCCGCGCCGATGCCCGTCCACACCGCGTAGGCCGGGCCCACGTCCAGCTTCCGGAGGGAGAGCGTGAGGAGGCCGAAGCTGCCGAGGGCGAAGCAGGCGAAGGCGATCGTCGGCCACAGCCGGGTGAAGCCGTGCGAGAGTTTGAGACAGACGGCGAAGCCGGTTTCCAGAAGCCCTGCGACCACGACCAGCAGCCACGCCATCAGTTTCGCCTCCCGTGTCGTCGACCGCCCCGTCCGTCCCGGTGCTGTTGCACTTGCCATCGGCGGTCATGCGCAAACGTAGGCGATCAGTCGCCTTCGCGCCGCTCCCGGGTGGCCAGAAGCCGCCGCAGCGAGTAGAGCCGCTGCGGGTCGGCGTGCCCGTCCGCGACCCACTGGTCCAGCGCGCAGTCCGGCTCGTCGTGGCCGCACGCGCGCGGGCAGCCCTCGGTGCCCGGTACCAGGTCCGGGAAGGCGTTGATGACGCGGGAGGGGTCGATGTGGTTGAGCCCGAACGACCGGACGCCCGGGGTGTCGATCACCCAGCCCGAGCCCCCGGGCAGCGGCAGGGCCAGCGCCGACGTCGTGGTGTGCCGGCCGCGGCCGGTGACCGCGTTGACGTGCCCGGTGGCCCGCTGGCGGTCCGGGACCAGGGCGTTGACGAGCGTGGTCTTGCCGACGCCGGAGTGCCCGACGAACGCGGTGACCCTGCCGTTCAGCCGCTCCCGCACCCGCTCCGCGGCCTCGCCGACGGCCAGCTCCTCGCGGTTGGTGACCACGTAGGGCAGGCCCAACGCGCCGTAGGACTCCATCAGCTTGGCGGCGGGGGCCAGGTCCGACTTGGTCAGGACGAGCAGCGGTTCGAGGCCCGCGTCGTACGCCGCGACCAGGCAGCGGTCGATCAGCCGGGGGCGCGGCTCGGGGTCGGCCAGGGCGGTGACGATGGCCAGTTGGTCGGCGTTGGCGACGACGACCCGCTCGAACGGGTCGGTGTCGTCGGCCGTCCTGCGCAGCACCGAACGGCGCTCCTCGACCCGGACGATCCGGGCCAGGGTGTCCTTCTGCCCGCTGAGGTCGCCGACGACCGCGACCCGGTCGCCGACGACGACGCCCTTGCGGCCCAGCTCGCGGGCCTTCATGGCCATCACGATCCGGTCCTCGACCAGGACCGTCAGCCGGCCGCGGTCGACGGTGAGGACGAAGCCCTCGGCGGCGTCCTCGTGCTTGGGGCGGATGCTGGTCCGCGGCCGGTTGCCCTTGCGGTTGGGGCGGACGCGGACGTCGTCCTCGTCGGTGTGCTTGCCGTAGCGGCGCATGGTGTTCCGGTTCCCTCAGGCTCTCGGCGCCGTCGTCGCCCCCGCGACGGATCCGAGCATGCCGTGCCAGAGCTCCGGGAAATCGGGGAGGGTCTTGGCGGTGGTCGCCACGTTCTCCACCTCGACGCCCGGGACGGTGAGGCCGAGCACCGCCGCGGCGGTGGCCAGGCGGTGGTCCTCGTAGGTGTGGAAGACGCCGCCGTGCAGCGGGCGCGGGCGGATGCGCAGGCCGTCGGCCGTCTCGGTGACGTCGCCGCCGAGCTCGTTGATCTCCTTGGCGAGCGCGGCCAGCCGGTCCGTCTCGTGCAGCCGCAGGTGGGCGATGCCGCGCAGCTCGGACTCGGAGTCGGCGAGCGCGGCCACCGCGGCGATCACCGGGGTGAGCTCGCCGACCTCGTGCAGGTCGGCGTCGATGCCGGTGATCCGGCCGGTGCCGGTGAAGGTCAGGCCCGCGTCCGTCAGCTCGCAGGAGCCGCCCATGGCAGTGAAGATGTCGCGCAGCGCGTCACCGGGCTGCGTGGTGCGCTCGGGCCAGTCCGGGACGGTGACCCGGCCGCCGGTGACCAGGGCCGCCGCCAGGAACGGCGCCGCGTTGGACAGGTCCGGCTCGACCACCAGGTCGCGGCCCAGCAGCGCGCTGGGGGAGACCCGCCAGACGTTCGGCTCGCCGCCCGACTCGGGGGTGTCCACCTGGGCGCCGGCGGCGCGCAGCATCTCCACCGTCATCCGGATGTGCGGCATCGAGGGCAGCACCGAGCCGACGTGCCGTACCTCCACGCCCTGGTTGAACCTCGGGCCGGAGAGCAGCAGCGCGCTCACGAACTGGGAGGACGACGAGGCGTCGATCTCGACCGGGCCGCCCTCCAGCGCCCCGGCGCCGTGCACGGTCAGCGGCAGCGCGCCGCGGTCGTTGTCGTCGATCCGGGCGCCCAGGGCGCGCAGCGCGTCGATCACGCCGTGCAGCGGGCGCTCGTAGCTGCGCGGGTCGCCGTCGAAGCGGACCGGGCCGTCGGCGAGCGCCGCCACCGGCGGCAGGAAGCGCATGACCGTGCCCGCGTTGCCGACGTCGACGGTGGCCGGGCCGTGCGGCCGGGCCGGGATGATCCGCCACGCCTCGCCGGAGCCGTCCTGGTCGCCCTCGGAGCTGGAGGAGACCGTCTCCTCGATGCCCACGCCCATCGCGCGCAGCGCCTCGGCCATCAGCAGGGTGTCGCGGGAGCGCAGCGGGCGGCGCAGCCAGCCGGGCTCGGCGGCGAGGGAGGCGAGGACGAGGGCGCGGTTGGTGACCGACTTGGAGCCGGGCACGGTGACGGTCGCGTCGACGGCCCCGGTCGCGGTCGGAGCGGGCCAGAGGTCGGTGGGCGCGGGGCTCTGGGTCATGCCCTAACCTTACGGCCTCACCGGGGGCGGTGACCGGGCCCTTCGGCCGCGCGGACCCCGTCGCCCGGCGCCCGGGGCGCCCGCCGGCTCACCCCTGGAGCAGCCAGTTCCCGCCGGCGAGCAGCGAGGCCAGCGCGACCGTGTGGAAGAAGAGGAGCCACAGCACCGGCGTCACCCCGGTCAGCCGGCCGAGCTGGTCGGCGTCGGAGTCGGCCGCCGCCCCGTACCGGCGCTTGCGCTGGAGCTCGAACGACGGTCGCACGCCCCCCAGCAGCAGGAACCACACCACCCCGTAGGCGAACGCCGCCCGCACCTCCGGGCCGGCCAGCCAGGAGACCAGGACGAAGGCCGCGCCGGTGAGCACCACCGTCAAGGCGCCGTAGGCGTTGCGGATCATCACCAGCATGGCGGCCAGCAGTGCCGCCGCCACCCACAACAGGGCCGTGACGTGCCCGGTGGACAGCGCCCAGGCGCCGGCCAGGCCGAGCAGCGAGGGCGCGGGGTAGCCGGCCGCCGCGGTGAGGACCATGCCGAAGCCGGTCGGCCGGCCGCGCGAGACGGTGAGACCGGAGGTGTCCGAGTGCAGCCTGATGCCGTCCAGGGTCCGGCCGCTGAGGAGCGCCACCAGCCCGTGGCCGCCCTCGTGGGCGATGGTGATCGCGTTGCGCGTCACCCGCCACACCCGGGGCGGGACGATCGCCGCCAGGGCGACGAGCCCGGTGCCGACGACGGTCCAGACCGAGGGGCCGGGCTGGCTGCCGGCCAGCCGGTCCCACAGGTCGGTGGCGGTGGTGCTGTCCATAGGCGGGGCCGCTCCTTGCGCGTTCGTGGTCCGTGCTGAGGGACGGCCGGCGCCGCGCGGCGGTTCCTCGGCACGGGGGCCGGGGCCGGAGTGTCCGACCCGTGCGGCAGCATGGTCGGCACCAGATGCGCGAGGGAACCGAGGGGCGGTCGGACATGTGCGGGCGGTACGCGGCGAGCCGGGAGCCGGAGGACCTGGCCGGGCTCTTCGACGTGGAGGTGTGGGATCCGGCGGAGACCCTGGCCCCGGACTGGAACGTGGCGCCCACCAAGAAGGTGTACGCCGTCCTGGAGCGGCCGCTCAAGGGCGCGGCCGACCGGCGTCCGGTCCGGCAGCTGCGCGCCCTCAAGTGGGGGCTCGTCCCGTCCTGGGCGAAGTCGCCCGAGGGCGCCGCGCGCATGATCAACGCGCGGGCCGAGACGGTGCACGAGAAGCCGTCCTTCCGGCGGCCCTTCGCCGAGCGCCGCTGCCTGATCCCCGCCGACGGCTACTACGAATGGGTCACGGGCGCACAGGAGCGCGACCTGGAGGTGCAGGGCCGCCGCAAGCGCCCCCGCAAGCAGCCCTACTTCGTGACGCCCACCGACGGACCGGTCATGGCCATGGCCGGGGTCTACGAGTTCTGGCGCGACCGCACGCTGCCGGACGACCATCCGGAGGCGTGGTGGGCGACCTGCTCGGTGATAACCACCGAGGCGGACGACCGGCCGTTCGCCGGCGGTGGCTCCGAGGGCGGTCCGCGCTCCCTGGCGGACATCCACCCCCGGATGCCGCTGCTCCTGACGCCCGACCGGTGGGACGCCTGGCTCGACCCCGCGCGCACGGACCCGGACGAACTGCGCTCGCTGCTCGCGCCGCCCGCGGCCTCGGCGGTGCGGGCGTATCCGGTGGCGACGGCGGTCAGCGACGTCCGCAACAACGGGCCGGAGCTGCTGACGGAGCTGGCGGCTCCGGAGGAGTCGACGCTGTTCTGACGGGCTTCCCGTTGAACGTGCCCCCAGGGCCCGGGGAGGGGGAGTTTTCCGGCTCGGATCGGTCCTCGGCCTCGGGCGCGCCCCCGCCGGAGCCGGCCCGGCCGTTCGGCGAGGATGGCCGTGTGACGACCGAGAAACCCACCCCGTACGACACGGCCACGGAGAGCGTGCCGACCCCCGCGGGCGAGGCCCGCGTCCACTGGTACCGGGCGGCCCGCCCCCGCCTGGTGCTCGCCCTCGGCCACGGTGCCGGCGGCGGTGTCGAGGCGCGTGACCTCCAGGCTCTGGCCGCCGCCCTGCCCGCGCACGGGGTCACCGTGGCGCTCGTGGAGCAGCCCTGGCGGGTGGCCGGGAAGAAGGTGGCGCCCGCGCCCCGGGCCCTGGACGAGGCGTGGCGAGCCCTGTGGCCCGCGCTCGCCGCGCCCGGGCTGCCGGTCGTCGCGGGCGGCCGGAGCGCGGGGGCGCGCGTCGCCTGCCGGACGGCGGCCGGGCTGGGAGCGGTGGCGGTGGTCGCGCTGAGCTTCCCCCTCCACCCGCCGGGCCGGCCGGAGCGGTCCCGCGCCGGCGAACTGCTCGACGCCGGGGTGCCGGTCCTGGTCGTCCAGGGCGCCCGCGACCCGTTCGGCCGCCCCGAGGAGTTCCCTCCGGGAGTCGAACCGGTCGCCGTGCCCGGCGGTGACCACGGGTTCGCGGTACCGAAGAGCGCCGCGAAGTCCGGGGGCGTCACCCAGGAGGACGCACTGGCGGTGATCACCGACGCCGTCGCCCGCCGGCTGGCGGAGTGGCCGGAGGGGAGGAAGGCCGGCTGAGCCGGGAAAACCGCCCAGGGCGGCCCCATGGCGGGAATGGGACGGGCCGTGCCGATGTTGAGCACCACGTAAGACGCCCCGGCACATGACAAAGGATTGGGAGACCCGCCCCATGGGTTCGATCGCATGCCTGTCCCGCCCCAGCACCGCAGACCGGGGCCGGCCGGTCGTCATGGGCGGTCTGGCCGCCGCGGCCGGAGCGGCGGGCTCCGTGGATCGTCGTCTATTCTCCGAATCGAGCGGGTCCGCCCAGGGCCCGTCGAAGTTTTCGGAGGAGGTGGGTCCGGTCGTGGGTACCGACGCGGGGACGCACGGCGAGGAGCACCCCCCTGCCCAGGCCGCGGAGAGCGCGGCGGAGCGCAACGCCCGTTTCGAGCGCGACGCGCTGACCTTCCTCGACCAGATGTACTCGGCCGCCCTGCGGATGACCCGCAATCCGGCGGACGCCGAGGACCTGGTCCAGGAGACGTACGCGAAGGCCTACGCGTCCTTCCACCAGTTCCGTGACGGCACGAACCTCAAGGCGTGGCTGTACCGCATCCTGACCAACACCTTCATCAACTCGTACCGCAAGAAGCAGCGTGAGCCGCTGCGCAGCGCGTCCGAGGAGATCGAGGACTGGCAGCTGGCGCGTGCCGAGTCGCACATGTCCCAGGGGCTGCGGTCCGCCGAGTCGCAGGCGCTCGACCACCTGCCGGACTCCGATGTCAAGGAGGCCCTTCAGGCCATTCCCGAGGAATTCCGCATAGCGGTCTACCTCGCGGACGTCGAGGGGTTTGCCTACAAGGAGATCGCGGACATCATGGGTACCCCCATCGGCACGGTGATGTCCCGCCTCCACCGGGGCCGCCGGCAGCTGCGCGGTCTGCTGGAGGACTACGCCCGCGAGCGTGGCCTGGTCCCGGCCGGGGCCGCCGCGCCGCACGGTTCCGACGCGTCGCACAATGGGAAGGGCTCGGACTCATGAGCTGCGGAGACCCGCACGAGACGGACTGCTCTGAAGTCCTCGACCACCTCTACGAGTACCTCGACCGCGAGATGCCCGACGGCGACTGCGCCAAGTTCGAGGTGCACATCGACGAGTGCTCCCCCTGCCTGGAGAAGTACGGGCTGGAGCAGGCGGTCAAGAAGCTGGTCAAGCGCTGCTGCGGACACGACGACGTCCCCGCCGACCTGCGGTCCAAGGTGATGGGCCGGATCGAGCTCATCCGCTCCGGCCAGACCGTGCCGGAGCAGGACGTGGTGGCCGAGGCCCGCGCGGCCGAGGCGGACGCCCGGAGCGTCCCGCAGGACTGAACGCCCGGAGGGCCCCGCGGGACTGAGCCGAGGGCCCGGACGCCCGGCGCGAACGGGCCCGGAACCCGCATCAAAACGGCCGCCAGGCGAACGTCACCCGAACGGACGGCGGTTCCCGCCGATCCGGCCGTGAGCGCCGCGCGTGAGCCTATTCTCCCCATCCCGACAGCGAGTCCGGATGGGGAGGACATGTCATGGAGGCAGTCCCGGCGACGGCGCGCGCCCGGCTCTCCGGTGCCGTGGGCGCGGTGGCCCTGAGCGCGCTGCCCGCCGTGCGGGACCCCGCCGCCGTCCCCTGGGGGACGACGGTCCTCCTGGCGGCCGTCGGCGCGCTCGGCTGTCTCCGGCCGCGCCGCTCCGCGGTGCCGCCGGCCCTGCTGCTGGCCGTCGTATTGCTGCCCCCGGCCGCCGCGGCCTTGGCCGCCGTCCCGGGCGGCCTCCTCCCTCCGCCCCGCCGCCCGCGCGGTGAACTCCCCGACGTCAAGCGCCGGTTGGGGAGCGCCGCCCTCCTCGCGCTCGCCGCGGCGACCGCCGCCCTGCTCTTCGGGGCCGCCCGCGCGGCCCTGCCGGCCGGCTCCTTGGGGGCGCTGCCCGCCGTGCTGGCCGCCGCCTTCGTCCTCGCGGTGACGAGCACGGCCCACGACGCCTTCGACGGGAGCCTCCCCGGGGTCCGGCGGCCCGCCCTCCTGGGGCCCGCGCTGGGCTTCGCGCTGCTCCACGGACCGTCCGCGCTGCTCGCGGCCGAGCTGTGGCGCGGCGTCTACGGGCCGGTGGCCGCCCTGCTGGTGCTGCTGCCGTACACCGTTCCCGCCCGGCCCGCGTCCGGCGTCCGGCGGGAGCGCGCCGAGCGCGGCGCGACCGTCCGGGCGCTGGTCGAGGCCCTCGATCTCAAGGACCGCTACACGCGGGGCCACGGCGAGCGGGTCGGGCTGCTCTCGGCGCGGATCGGCCGTGAACTCGGGATGGCCGGGGACCGGCTGGAAGCGCTCCGGATCGCCGGCACCCTGCACGACCTGGGCAAACTCGGCGTTCCCACCCGGGTGTTGCGCAAGGACGGGCCGCTCACCGGCGAGGAGCGGCGCGTCGTCCGGCGGCACCCCGAGTACGGGGACGAGCTGGTGCGCGGGGTCGCCCTCCCCGAGGAGGCCCGGGAGGCGATCCTCCACCACCACGAGCGGCTGGACGGCAGCGGCTACCCGCACGGGCTGGCGGGCCGCCGGATCCCCGAGGCGGCGCGGATCGTGGCCGTCGCGGACGCCTTCGACGCCATGACCTCCACCCGCACGTACAGCCGCGGCCGGCCGGTCACCGCCGCGCTCGCCGAACTCCGCCGCTGCGCCGGCAGCCAGTTCGATCCGCGCATGGTCGAGGCGCTCGCGCGGACCCTGGAGCGGAGCGGTCCCCTGGAGGGCGCGCTGGCGGGCGGAACCGCGGTTCCCGATTGCGGAAACGTCCCTCCTGATCATCTCGGCACGCCGCTCCCGCACCCTTCACCGGGCGGACGTCCGTACGGACGCGACTCCGGCGGGCTCACGTCCGCGCTTCCCGGAGGCCGCCTCCCCGGCCGATCGCCGTCGCCCGGCCCCGGCGACGGGCGCCCGCACGGCCGCGGCCCGGGCGGATGTGCCCCGGCACCGGGCCCGGACCCCCTGCCCGGCCAGTGCCCGCCTGCGGGGCCCGCGGAGGGGCGCCCCTCCGAAGCGTCCTCCGGCCGCTCCGGTCCGGTCCCGCACCGCGACCGCCCTCCCGCCTGGCGCTCGCTGCCCGGCCCCGCCCCCGTAC
>NZ_JBPQTX010000069.1:0-26156 GCF_051386555.1 Streptomyces sp. URMC 126 | reverse complement strand
GGGTCGGCGGGGGAAGGGGGAACGCTGCTCACCCGCTCATTGTGCGTCATGCCCCGCGCCACCCCGGAGGGGAGTGTCCGACCCGCGTGGGATGCTGGACGCGATGGCCAGGAACACCGCGGGCAAAGCCGCGAACGACGATCCGCTCGCCCCCGTCACGCTCGCCGTGGGGCAGGAAGAGCTCCTCCTCGACCGTGCCGTGCAGGAGGTGGTGGCGGCGGCCCGCGCCGCCGACGCGGACACCGACGTCCGTGACCTCGCACCGGACGCGCTCCAGCCCGGCACCCTCGCCGAGCTGACCAGCCCGTCGCTGTTCGCGGAGCGCAAGGTCGTGGTCGTGCGCAACGCCCAGGACCTCTCCGCGGACACGATCAAGGACGTCAAGGGCTACCTGAGCGCCCCCGCCGAGGAGATCACCCTCGTCCTACTGCACGCCGGCGGCGCGAAGGGCAAGGGGCTGCTCGACGCCGCCCGGAAGGCGGGCGCCCGGGAGGTCGCCTGCCCCAAGATGACCAAGCCGGCCGACCGGCTGGCATTCGTCCGCTCGGAGTTCCGGACCACACGCCGGTCCGTGACGCCGGAGGCCTGCCAGGCGCTCGTCGACGCCATCGGCAGCGACCTGCGCGAGCTGGCCAGCGCCTGCGCGCAGCTCGTCGCCGACGTCGAGGGCACCATCGACGAGGCGGTCGTCGCCCGTTACTACACGGGCCGTGCCGAGGCGTCCAGCTTCACGGTCGCCGACCGGGCCGTGGAGGGCCGGGCCGCCGAAGCGCTGGAAGCGTTGCGTTGGGCGATGGCCACCGGTGTCGCCCCGGTGCTGATCACCAGCGCGCTCGCCCAGGGGGTGCGCTCGATCGGCAAGCTCGCCTCGGCGCCGCGCGGCCCCCGCCCGGGTGATCTGGCTCGTGAGCTCGGCATGCCGCCGTGGAAGATCGACCGGGTGCGGCAGCAGATGCGCGGCTGGTCGGCGGACGGCGTCGCGGCCGCCCTGCGCGCCGTCGCCGAGGCGGACGCCGGGGTGAAGGGCGGCGGCGACGATCCGGAGTACGCCCTGGAGAAGGCCGTGGTCGCGGTGGCCCGGGCAGCCCGCAGCCGCTCCTGAGCGCACCGGCCGTCGGCCGGAGGCCGGAGGCCGTTGCGTTCCGGCGAGAGGGGGGGAGGCGGGTCTGCTGCTCGGAAACTCGCCTCCGGCCACCTCCCCACCTCCGGCGCCTGCCGGAGCCGGACCGACGCCGGCTGCCGACCGTCCTGCGGATCGGCCGTCGGCTCCGGACCGTGTCCGGCGCGCGGGCCGATCGGTCGGCACGACGGACGGCCGCCCGGGGCCACCACCCGGGCCACCGGCCCACCACCCGGGCCACCCGGCCCACCACCCGGCCCACCCAAGCCGCCAGAGCCGACTGGGCCACCCGGAGCCGTTCGGCAGAGCCGTGTCGTCCCCGCCCCGGCGTGGCCCGCACATGCCGAAGGCCCCGGTCCGTCCTGGGGAAGGACGGGCCGGGGCCTCGGTTTCGTTCCGCGAGCCGTGAGGCTCATGCCGCACCCGCGTGGCGAACGGCCGCGTGCGGCGGGGTGCCGGACCGGAGCGGTAGAGGGGCCGCTGGTTCCGATACCGGCGAGGACCGGGGCTCACGCCCCGGACAAGCTTCAGCCCTTGAGGGAGGCAGCCTGCTTGGCCAGCGCCGACTTCTTGTTGGCGGCGGCGTTCTTGTGGATGACACCCTTGCTGGCGGCCTTGTCCAGCTTCTTGCCGGCCAGGGCGACCGCGGCGGTGGCCTTCTCGACGTCGCCGGCGGCCAGGGCCTCGCGGGCGGCACGGACGAAGGTCTTGACCTGAGACTTGACGGCCTTGTTGCGCAGGCGCGCCTTCTCGTTGGTCTTGTTCCGCTTGATCTGGGACTTGATGTTCGCCACGAAAGAGCCTTTTCAGGTTCGTTGGATTTCCAGAGTGTGTCCGCGCGTGAGAGGGCGCGCGAAGCACAGTGGACCAGGTTACCAGCAGGAAGCAGGGCCTCCCAAACCGGACGGCGGCCGCCGCTCATGGGACCATGGGGGAGTCGTATACCCGACTCCCGCCGAGACTGGCGTGCAAACGCCGAAGTCACCGAATGGATCCTGCGTGCCCGCGACCCCTACCAACGTGCCCGAGCCGAGCCGTACCGACCCGGCTCTGATCCGTAACTTCTGCATCATCGCGCACATCGACCACGGCAAGTCGACGCTCGCCGACCGGATGCTTCAGCTGACCGGCGTGGTCGACTCGCGGCAGATGCGTGCGCAGTACCTCGACCGGATGGACATCGAGCGCGAGCGCGGCATCACGATCAAGTCGCAGGCGGTCCGGCTCCCCTGGGCGCCCACGGAGGCCGGGTCCGATGCGAAGGACGCGAGCGCCACGCACATCCTCAACATGATCGACACCCCGGGGCACGTCGACTTCACCTACGAGGTCTCCCGCTCCCTCGCCGCGTGCGAGGGCTGCATCCTCCTGGTGGACGCCGCCCAGGGCATCGAGGCCCAGACCCTCGCCAACCTCTACCTGGCGATGGAGAACGACCTCACGATCATCCCGGTCCTCAACAAGATCGACCTGCCGGCCGCGCAGCCCGAGAAGTTCGCCGCCGAGCTGGCCAACCTCGTCGGCTGCGACCCGTCCGACGTGCTCAAGGTCTCCGCGAAGACCGGCGTCGGCGTCCCGGAGCTGCTGGACCGCGTCGTCCGCGACGTCCCGGCCCCGGTCGGCGTCAAGGACGCCCCGGCCCGCGCGATGATCTTCGACTCGGTGTACGACGCCTACCGGGGCGTCGTGACCTATGTGAAGGTCGTCGACGGCACGCTGCGCAAGCGCGAGCGGATCCGGATGATGTCGACCGGCGCCGCGCACGAGCTGCTGGAGATCGGCACCAACTCCCCGGAGATGCTCCCCGCGGACGGTCTGTCCGTCGGCGAGGTGGGCTATCTGATCACCGGTGTGAAGGACGTCCGCCAGTCGAAGGTCGGCGACACCATCACCCAGTACCAGAACGGGGCCACCGAGGCGCTGGGCGGGTACAAGGACCCCAAGCCGATGGTCTTCTCCGGCCTCTACCCGCTGGACGGCTCGGACTACCCGGAGCTGCGCGAGGCGCTCGACAAGCTCCAGCTCAACGACGCCGCGCTGGTCTACGAGCCGGAGACGTCCGCCGCGCTGGGCTTCGGCTTCCGCGTCGGCTTCCTGGGGCTGCTGCACCTGGAGGTCATCCGTGAGCGCCTGGAGCGCGAGTTCGGTCTCGACCTGATCGCCACCGCGCCGAACGTGGTCTACAACGTCCTCATGGAGGACGGGACCGAGCACGAGGTCACCAACCCGAGCGAGTTCCCCACCGGCAAGATCTCCGAGGTGCACGAGCCGGTCGTCCGGGCCACCATCCTGGCGCCGAGCGAGTTCATCGGCGCGATCATGGAGCTCTGCCAGACCCGCCGCGGTGTCCTGCTGGGCATGGACTACCTCTCCGAGGACCGCGTCGAGATCCGCTACACGCTGCCCCTGGCCGAGGTCGTCTTCGACTTCTTCGACCAGCTCAAGTCCAAGACCCGCGGCTACGCGTCGCTGGACTACGAGCCCACCGGCGAGCAGATCTCCGACCTGGTCAAGGTCGACATCCTGCTGCACGGCGACAAGGTCGACGCCTTCTCCGCGATCACCCACAAGGACAAGGCGTACGCCTACGGCGTCCGGCTGGTCGCCAAGCTCCGCGAGCTCATCCCGCGGCAGAACTTCGAGGTGCCGATCCAGGCCGCGATCGGCTCCCGCGTCATCGCCCGTGAGACCGTCCGCGCCATTCGCAAGGACGTTCTCGCGAAGTGCTACGGCGGTGACATCTCCCGTAAGCGGAAGCTCCTGGAGAAGCAGAAGGAGGGCAAGAAGCGCATGAAGATGGTCGGCAACGTGGAAGTTCCGCAGGAAGCCTTCATCGCGGTGCTCTCCACGGACGACAGCGGTGGCGAGAAGGGCAAGAAGTAGCCGGTCCGCCCCGCCGCGCGTGCGTGAAGCACGGACGCCCGCTCCCCTTGGGGGGAGCGGGCGTTTTCGTGGTCCCGGGGGTCGTTCCCGCCGTCTCGGCGGACATCCCATGCGGTACGTGTAAAGGGCATCGATCAGTTTCGGTCACAGCTTCAACAAGCCTTTCCGGGCCTCTTACATGACGGCCCCGGCACCTCTAGTCTGATCATTGCTTCAAGGTTACTCGCGAGTCACCCAGCAACGAGGCGGGCCCCGGAGGATGCCGTGACCGACACCAGGACTTTGCTCGAGAACCGGCCGCCCTCCGTGGCGACGCTCTTCCTCGAACGCGTCGCCGCCACCCCCGACGCCGAGGCTTACCGGCATCCCGTGGCGCCCCCCTCCGGCCACGGCCCGTCCGCCTGGGCCTCGCTCACCTGGAAGCAGGCCGCCGAGCGGGTCTTCGCGATCTCCGCCGGACTGATCGACCTCGGCGTCGCCCCCGAGGAGCGCGTCGCCCTCGCCTCCAACACCCGCGTCGAGTGGATCCTCGCCGACCTGGGCATCCTCTGTTCCGGCGCCGCCACCACCCCCCTCTACCCCAGCACCAACGCCGAGGAGTCGGCGTTCATGCTCGCCGACTCCGAGAGCAAGGTGCTCATCGCGGAGGACGCCGCCCAGCTGGCCAAGGCCCGGGCCCAGCGCGGGGAACTCCCCGGCCTGACCCACGTCGTGGTGATCGACGAGGCGGACGCGGTGGCCGCCGAGGACGACCCGGACGGCTGGGTGCTCTCCCTCGCCGAGCTGGAACGGCGCGGCGCGGCCCGGCTGAAGGAGACGCCGGACCTGGTCCGCGACCGGGTCGCCGCGATCCGCTCCGAGCAGCTCGCCACCCTCATCTACACCTCCGGCACCACCGGCCGCCCCAAGGGCGTCCGTCTGCGCCAGGACAGCTGGTCGTACATGGCCCGCGCCATCGAGGCCACCGGCCTGGTCCGGCCCGACGACGTCCAGTACCTCTGGCTCCCGCTCGCCCACGTCTTCGGCAAGGTCCTCACGGCCGGGCACATCGGCATCGGTCACGTCACCGCGGTCGACGGCCGACCGGACAAGATCATCGAGAATCTGCCGGTCGTCCGGCCGACCTATATGGCGGCCGTGCCCCGCGTCTTCGAGAAGGTCTACAACGGCGTCGTGGCCAAGGCCCGGGAGGGCGGCGGGGCCAAATACAAGATCTTCCAGTGGGCGGCCGAGGTGGCCCGCGAGTACGCCAGAACCTCACAGGACAACTACCGGCGTACCGGCAGCCGCTCCGTCCCCTTCGCCCTCGCCGCCCGCCACAAGGCCGCCGACGTCCTCGTCTACGCCAAGATCCGTGAGGCGTTCGGCGGCCGGCTGCGCGCCTGCATCTCCGGCGCCTCCGCCCTCGCCCCCGACATCGGCCTCTTCTTCTCCGGCGCCGGCATCCACATCCTGGAGGGCTACGGCCTCACCGAGACCAGCGCCGCCAACTTCGTCAACCCCGGCGAGGCCTACCGCACCGGCACCGTCGGCAAGCCGCTGCCCGGCACCGAGGTCCGGATAGCGGACGACGGCGAGGTCCTGCTGCGGAGCCCCGGGATCATGGAGGGCTACCACGGCCTGCCCGAGCGCACGGCGGAAGTCCTCGAACCCGACGGCTGGTTCCACACCGGCGACATCGGCGAGCTGTCGCCTGACGGCTTCCTGCGGATCACCGACCGCAAGAAGGACCTGATCAAGACCTCGGGCGGCAAGTACGTGGCCCCCGCCGAGATCGAGGGCCGTTTCAAGGGCATCTGCCCGTTCGTCTCCAACATCCTGGTCCACGGCGCCGACCGGAACTACTGCACCGCCCTCATCGCCCTGGACGAGCCCTCCCTGATGAAGTGGGCGGCCGGCCACGGCCTCGGCGGCAGGACGTACGCCGAGGTGGTCGCGGCGCCCCAGACCGAGGAGATGGTCGGGGAGTACGTCCGGCGGCTCAACGAGGGCCTCCAGCGGTGGCAGACGATCAAGAAGTTCCGGCTGCTGCCGCGCGATCTGGACGTGGAGCACGGGGAGCTCACCCCCAGCCTCAAGCTGAAGCGGCCCGTCGTGGAGCGGGCGTACAAGGATCTGATCGAGGAGATGTACGAGGGCACGCGCGAGCGCTGATCCGGCGCGGGTGCCGAACCGGACGCGCGGGCGGCTGCCGGGAGCCGGGCGGCTCGGGCGCGGCGCCCGCGCGGCCTCCGGACCGCCCGCTTCCGGGCGTCCGCGGCCGGCCCGGCATCCCGCGCGGCGTCCGGCCGGTCCGGCGTCCGGCGGCCATGCCGGACAATGGACCCATGCCTTCCGTACTGCCCGATGGTGAGCCCATGCCCGAGGACGGGGCACTGCCCCGCCACGCCCTCGCGGACGCCGGGCAGCGGCCCCTCGGGTTCTACCTGCACGTCCCGTACTGCGCCACCCGCTGCGGCTACTGCGACTTCAACACCTACACCGCGAGCGAGCTGCGCGGCTCCGGCGGCGCCCTGGCCTCCCGCGACAACTACGCCGACACCGTCGCCGAGGAGATCCGGCTGGCGCGCAAGGTGCTCGGCGACGACCCGCGCCCGGTCGAGACGGTCTTCGTCGGCGGCGGTACGCCCACCCTGCTGCCCGCCGCCGACCTGGGCCGGATGCTCGCCGCCATCCGCGACGAGTTCGGGCTCGCCCCCGGCGCCGAGGTCACCACGGAGGCCAACCCGGAGTCCGTCGACCCCCGCTACCTGGCGGAGCTGCGCGCCGCCGGCTTCAACCGGGTCTCCTTCGGTATGCAGAGCGCCCGGCAGCACGTCCTGAAGGTCCTCGATCGCACGCACACCCCCGGCCGCCCCGAGGCCTGCGTCGCCGAGGCCCGCGCCGCCGGCTTCGACCACGTCAACCTCGACCTGATCTACGGCACCCCCGGCGAGAGCGACGACGACTGGCGCGCCTCGCTGGACGCCGCCATCGCCGCCGGCCCCGACCACGTCTCGGCCTACGCCCTGATCGTCGAGGAGGGCACCCAGCTGGCCCGCCGCATCCGCCGCGGCGAGGTCCCGATGACCGACGACGACGTCCACGCCGACCGCTACCTGATCGCCGAGGAGCGGCTATCGGCGGCGGGCTTCTCCTGGTACGAGGTCTCCAACTGGGCCACCACCGAGGCCGGCCGCTGCCGTCACAACGAGCTCTACTGGCGCGGCGCCGACTGGTGGGGCGCGGGCCCGGGGGCGCACTCGCACGTAGGGGGCGTGCGGTGGTGGAACGTCAAACACCCCGGCGCCTACGCGCAGGCCTTGGCCGAGGGCCGCTCCCCGGGCGCCGGCCGGGAGGTTCTCGGCGACGAGGATCGCCGCGTGGAGCGGATCCTGCTCGAACTGCGCCTGGTGGACGGGTGCCCGCTGTCGCTGCTGAAGCCGGCGGGGCTCGCGGCTGCGGAGAAGGCCCTGGCCGACGGGCTGCTCCAGCGGGAGCCGTACGAGGCGGGGCGCGCGGTGCTGACGCTGCGGGGGCGGCTGCTCGCCGACGCGGTGGTGCGGGATCTGGTGGACTGATTACCTGATCGGGTGAACCGACGCGTATTCCCCCGGCCTGCGCCTAGCCTCTCCCTAGGCTGTCGCCGTAACCAGGGGCGGCGATGCGGAGGACCACGGAGATGATGGCTGTGGACGAACGACTGATCGCGCTCATTGACGAGCACCCCGAGGTCTTCGAGGGGTACAAGATCGAGTTGTTGCGGGGGGACATCGTGATGATGGCGGGGCCCGACTGGGTGCACAACGACATCGTCGAACTCGTCCGGGACCAGGTTCCCGGCGACCGGTGGCAGCGGAAGACGACCCAGGACATCGCCATCCCCGGCGAGGACAGCGAACCGCAGCCGGACCTGCTGGTGATGGAACAGGGCGCATTCGAGGGCCCCGGACGGCTGGTCCCCGCCGCGGCCGCCACTCTGATCGTGGAGGTCGTCTCCAAGACCAGCGCCCTCCGTGACTACCACCAAAAGCGCTCGATGTACGCGGCCGGCCGCGTCCCCGCCTACCTGATCATCGATCCCTTCGCCGCCAAATGCGTGCTCTTGACGGAGCCCTTCGGCACCGGCGAGAAGGCCGACTACCGGACGGAACGCACCAGCAAGTTCGGCGAGCCCGTACCGCTCGACCTGATGGACGTCACCCTGGACACGTCCGACTTCCGCACCCTCCCCGGCACCCCCCGCTAACTCCCCGCCGTCACAAAGTCGATCAGCTCCTCCACCCGTCCCAGCAGCTCCGGCTCCAGATCCTTGTAGGACCGCACCCCCGCCAGGATCCGCTGCCACGCGGCCCCCGTGTTCGCCGGCCAGCCCAGCGCCGCGCACACCCCCGTCTTCCAGTCCTGCCCGCGCGGCACCCGCGGCCATGCCGGAATGCCGACGGACGAGGGCTTCACCGCCTCCCACACGTCCACGTACGGATGCCCGACGACGAGCACGTGCTCGCCCGTGACCTCCGCCGCGATCCGGGACTCCTTCGACCCCGGCACCAGGTGGTCCACCAGGACGCCCAGCCGCGCGTCCGGTCCGGGGCCGAAGTCGCGGACGATCGACGGGAGGTCGTCGACGCCCTCCAGGTACTCGACCACCACGCCCTCGATGCGCAGGTCGTCGCCCCAGACGCGTTCCACGAGCTCCGCGTCGTGCCGGCCCTCGACGTAGATGCGACCCGCGCGGGCGACGCGGGCGCGGGCGCCGGGGACGGCGATCGAGCCGGAGGCGGTACGGGCCGGGCCCCGCGGCGCGCGCGACGGCGCGGTCGGGCGGACCAGGGTGACGACGCGGCCCTCCAGCAGGAAGCCGCGCGGTTCCAGCGGGAACACGCGGTGCTTGCCGAAGCGGTCCTCCAGCGTCACTGTCGGCCCCTGCGCGGTCTTCTCACAGCGGACCACCGCTCCGCAGAAGCCGGTCGTGACCTCCTCCACCACCAGGTCCGGCTCGGCCGGTACCTCCGGGACGGGGACGCTCCGCTTCCACGGAGGGGTCAGATCGGGGTCGTACTGTCTGCTGCGCACGCGCAGACCATAGGAAAAACCCGCTCTTTCGGCCTACGACACGCCGAAGCGCCGTGCCAGCGCGTTGCGTTGCTCACGGACAAACCGGGCGTCGACCGCCGCGCCGTGCCCCGGCACGTACACCGCGTCCGGCCCGCCGAGGGCCAGCAGCCGGTCCAGCGCCGCCGGCCAGGCGGCGGGGGTGGCGTCCGGGCCCGCCTGTGGTTCGCCCGACTCCTCGACCAGGTCGCCGCAGAAGACGACGTCCGGCGCCCCGCCGTCGCCCGGCACCAGGACCGCCAGGTCGTACCGGCTGTGGGCGGCGCCGAGCGCGACGAGCCGGACTTGCCGGCCGCCGCCCAGGGCGAGGTCCAGCCCGTCGGCCACCCCGTGGACCGGGGCCACCAGCCGGGCCGCGGCCTCAGCGGCGTCCCGCGCGTCCATCCCGTACCGGACCGCGTCCTCCCGCAGCTCCCCGGCTCCCGAGGCCAGCTCCTCCGCGAGCCCCGCCGGGCCGTACACCGCCGCGCCCGCGAACGCGGCGGTGCCGAAGACGTGATCGAAGTGGCCATGGGTGAGTGCGATGTGCGTCACGGGCAGGCCGAAGAGCTCGCGCACCTCGCGCTCGATCTCCGCGCCCTCGGCGAGGGTCGCCCCCGTGTCCACCACGAGTACGCCCGCCTCCCCGGCGACGGCCCCGGTCGTCGCGTCCCACCCCGGCAGCCTGCGGCGGACCACCCCCGGCGCGAGCCGCTCCCAGCGCGCCCCCGTGTGCTGCTCCTGGTGGTCCCCACCGTGGTTCGTCATGGAGGGAACCTAACCTCCGCGCGGTACGGTGACCCGTCCGGAGGCGCACGCGGTGCGGGCACGGAGCGCGACTGCCTTGCCGTGGTCGTGGTGGGCCGCCGTACACTGACGTGTGGGGTTTGGCACTCGTGACCTTTGAGTGCCAGGCACGAGACCCGGGTAAGACCCCGGGTGAACCCCGCGAGACGGCTGGACCCGCTGGACTGGAGGTGTGCGCGGATGCTGAGCGAACGCAGGCTCAAGGTCTTGCGTGCCATCGTCCAGGACTACGTGGGCACCGAGGAGCCCGTCGGCTCCAAGGCCCTCACCGAGCGTCACCACCTCGGCGTGTCCCCGGCGACGGTGCGCAACGACATGGCGGTGCTGGAGGAGGAGGGCTTCATCGCCCAGCCCCACACCAGCGCCGGCCGGATCCCGACCGACAAGGGCTACCGCCTCTTCGTCGACCGGCTGGCGGGCGTCAAGCCGCTGTCCGCCGCCGAGCGGCGCGCCATCCAGAACTTCCTGGACGGCGCGGTCGACCTGGACGACGTGGTGGCCCGCACGGTGCGGCTGCTCGCCCAGCTGACCCGTCAGGTGGCGGTCGTGCAGTACCCGTCGCTGACCCGGTCGACCGTCCGGCACGTGGAGCTGCTGCCGCTCGCCCCCGCGCGGGTGATGCTGGTGCTGATCACGGACACCGGACGGGTCGAGCAGCGGATGGTCGACTGCCCGGCGCCGGTCGGCGAGGTCGCGCTGGCGGATCTGCGGGCGCGGCTCAACAGCCGCGTCGTGGGCCGCCGGTTCACGGATGTGCCGCAGCTGGTGCAGGACCTCCCCGAATCCTTCGAGCAGGACGACCGAGGAACCGTTTCGACGGTGCTGGCCGTTCTGCTGGAGACCCTGGTCGAGGAGACCGAGGAACGGCTGATGATCGGCGGCACCGCCAACCTCACCCGTTTCGGGCACGACTTCCCGCTGACGATCCGGCCCGTGCTGGAGGCGTTGGAGGAGCAGGTCGTCCTCCTCAAGCTGCTCGGCGAGGCCACGGATTCCGGCATGACGGTCCGCATCGGTCACGAGAACGCCCACGAGGGGCTGAACTCCACATCGGTCGTCGCCGTCGGCTACGGTTCGGGCGACGAAGCCGTCGCCAAACTCGGCGTGGTCGGACCGACCCGCATGGATTACCCCGGAACGATGGGAGCGGTACGCGCAGTGGCACGTTACGTCGGACAGATCCTGGCGGAGTCGTAAGTGGCCACGGACTACTACGCGGTCCTGGGCGTACGGCGCGATGCCTCGCAGGACGAGATCAAGAAGGCCTTCCGCCGCCTCGCCCGCGAGCTGCACCCGGACGTCAACCCGGACCCCAAGACGCAGGAGCGGTTCAAGGAGATCAACGCCGCTTACGAGGTGCTCTCGGACCCGCAGAAGAAGCAGGTCTACGACCTCGGCGGCGACCCGCTCTCGTCTTCGGGCGGTGGCGGTGGCGCCGGTGGCTTCGGCGCCGGCTTCGGCAACTTCTCCGACATCATGGACGCCTTCTTCGGCCAGGCGTCGCAGCGCGGTCCGCGCTCGCGCACCCGCCGCGGCCAGGACGCCATGATCCGGCTGGAGGTCGACCTCGAAGAGGCGACGTTCGGCACGACCAAGGAGATCCAGGTCGACACGGCCGTCGTCTGCACCACGTGCAGCGGCGAGGGCGCCGCCCCCGGCACCTCCGCGCAGACCTGTGACATGTGCCGCGGCCGCGGTGAGGTCTCGCAGGTCACCCGCTCGTTCCTGGGCCAGGTCATGACCTCCCGCCCGTGCCCGCAGTGCCAGGGCTTCGGCACGGTCGTGCCGACCCCGTGCCCCGAGTGCGCCGGCGACGGCCGTGTCCGGTCCCGCCGGACGCTGACGGTCAAGATCCCCGCCGGTGTCGACAACGGCACCCGCATCCAGCTCGCGGGCGAGGGCGAGGTCGGCCCCGGCGGCGGCCCCGCCGGCGACCTCTACGTCGAGATCCACGAGAAGCAGCACCCCGTCTTCCAGCGGCGCGGCGACGACCTGCACTGCACGGTCACCATCCCGATGACCGCGGCGGCGCTGGGCACCAAGGTGCCGCTGGAGACGCTGGACGGCCTGGAGGAGATCGACATCCGGCCCGGCACCCAGTCCGGCCAGGCCATCCCGCTGCACCAGCGCGGCGTCACGCACCTGCGCGGCGGCGGGCGCGGCGACCTCGTCGTGCACGTCGAGGTGACGACGCCCGGCAAGCTCGACGCCCAGCAGGAGGAGCTGCTCCGGCAGCTCGCCAAGCTGCGGGGCGAGGAGCGGCCGATGGGCGAGTTCAAGCCGGGCCAGCAGGGGCTGTTCTCCCGGCTGAAGGACGCTTTCAACGGGCGGTAGGCCGCCGGTGGCGGAGCGGCCGGATCCGGGGGAGCCCGGGTTCGGCCCGGTGCCGCTCGCGGGTCCGGCCCGATGCCGCTCCCAGGGTCGGTCCGGTGCCGCTTCCAGGGCCGGTACGCCGGGCCCCGGGCTCGGTTCGGTGCGCTCGCGGGGGCGTGACACGATGTGGTCATGGCCTTTGAATCCGTTGGGGAACCCGTCGCGGACACCGTGCTGACCGGCCTGTTCCGGTACCCGATCATCCAGGCCCCGATGGCGGGCGGAGGCTCCTGCCCGCCGCTCGCCGCGGCCGTCTCCGAGGCCGGCGGCCTCGGCTTCCTCGCCGCCGGCTACAAGACGCCGGCCGCCATGTACGAGGAGATCAAGCAGCTCCGCGCCCGTACGTCCCGGCCCTTCGGCGTGAACCTCTTCATGCCGCAGCCGCCCGCCGCGGACCCCGCGGCCGTCGAGGTCTACGCCGAGCAGCTCGCGGGCGAGGCCACCTGGTACGACGCCCCCTTGGGCGACTGGGACCGCCCCACCGACGACGGGTACACGGCCAAGCTCGCCATCCTGCTCGACGACCCGGTCCCGGTCGTCTCCTTCACCTTCGGCTGCCCGTCCGCCGAGGACCTCGCGGCCCTCGCCGCGGCCGGTACCGTCACGGCGGTGACCGTCACCTCCGTCGACGAGGCCCGGGCCGCGTGGCAGGCGGGCGCCGCCGCGCTCTGCGTCCAGGGCGTCGAGGCCGGCGGCCACCAGGGCACCCACCACGACGACCCCCAGGCGGACGGCGCGGGCGCCGGTTCCGGCCTGCTCGCCCTGCTCACCGAGGTCCACGAGGCGGTCCCGCTGCCGCTGGTCGCCGCGGGCGGGCTGATGCGCGGCGCCCAGATAGCGGCCGTGCTGGCCGCCGGCGCGGTCGCCGCCCAGCTCGGCACCGCCTTCCTCGCCTGCCCCGAATCCGGCGCGAGCGACCTCCACAAACGGGCCCTCACCGACCCGGTGTTCACCGGCACCGAGCTGACCCGCGCCTTCTCGGGGCGGCCGGCCCGCGGCCTGGTGAACCGGTTCCTCCGGGAGCACGGCCCCTACGCGCCCGCCGCCTACCCCCAGGTCCACTATCTGACGGCCGGTCTCCGCAAGGCCGCCGCCGCGGCGGGTGACCCCCAAGGGGTCAACCTGTGGGCGGGCCAGGGCCACCGTCTGGCCCGCGACCTCCCGGCGGCCCGCCTCGTCGAGGTCCTGACCGCCGAACTCGACGCGGCCCGCGCGTCCTTGACAGCACCATCGCGAGGGAGCGACTCATGACAGCGCCGGTCTTCCTGGTCGAGGAGGACGCCCTCACCGGCGTCTTCCCCGGCACCGTCTTCCCCCTGGACGGCCCCGAGGGCCGGCACGCCGTCTCCGTCCGCCGGCTGCGCGTCGGCGAGGACATCGTCCTGACGGACGGCCGCGGCACCGGCGCGCACGGCACGGTGGCCGCGGTGAGCGGCAAGGACCACCTCGACGTGGCGGTCACCTCCGTCCGCTCCGAACCGGCGCCCCAGCCGCGGATCACCGTCGTCCAGGCCCTCCCCAAGGGCGACCGCGGCGAACTCGCCGTCGAGACCATGACGGAGACCGGTGTCGACGCCGTCGTCCCCTGGGCGGCCTCGCGCTGCGTCACCCAGTGGAAGGGCGAGCGCGGTCTGAAGTCCCTCGGCAAGTGGCGCTCGACGGCCAGGGAGGCGGGCAAGCAGTCCCGCAGGCTCCGTTTCCCGGACGTCGCCGACCTGATGACGACGCGTCAGGTCTGCGCCCTCCTCGCCGACGCGGCCTTCGCCGCCGTCCTCCACGAGGAGGGCAGCACCCCGCTGGCCACCGCCGACCTCCCGGCGTCCGGCGACATCGTCCTCGTCGTCGGCCCCGAAGGCGGCGTCTCCCCCGAGGAGCTGGACGCCTTCGAGGCCGCGGGCGCCCGCCCGTACCGCCTCGGCCCCAGCGTCCTCCGCACCTCCACGGCGGGCACGGCGGCGACGGCGCTGCTGCTGGGGCGGACGGGGCGGTGGAGCTGACGCCCGGCGGGCGGGCCGACGCGACGGGTGGGCGGTACGCGCCGGAGAGCCACCCCGAGATCGCACGGTGGATCGACGGCTGGGGCGGAACCCCCGACCACGTCGCCTTCCTCACGTACCACACCACCGCAGGGCAGTGGCTCGCGTTCTCCCGCGTCCTCCGCCCCGAGTTCGTCCGGGCGCGGGGCTGCGTCATCTGGGAAAGCGCCTACACGCCGGACAACTTCGAGGAATGGTTCCGGCACCTCGGCGGGGACGTCGTGCGCGTCGAGGCGACGCTCAACCGGTTCGTGATCGGCGACCACGTCACCGCGGACGACACGGCGGACGGGAACGCCGTGCTCCGGGAGGTCGCGGACACGGTGGCGATGTGCTGGGCGGCGGGACTCCGGACCGCCTTCCCCGCGCGGGAGTTCGACGTCCGCGTCCGCGACACGGATGACGGGCCGGTGGTGGGCTTCACGTCCGTTCCCGGCGGAACGCGGGACGGCGACGGGCTGTCGCGCTAGGAGGCGAACGATATGGAACGGGATGAACTCGTCCGGCTGGTGCGGCGCGTCATGGACGGCGAGGGTGCCGACGAGGCGGAACACGATGCCTTGGTCGCGGAATTGGAGCGGAACGTGCCCCATCCCGCCGTGACCGACCTGATCTACCACCACCGTCCCGAGCTCTCCGCCGAGCAGGTCGTCGACGCGGCGTTGGCCTACCGGGCCATCGCGCTGTGACCAGCCGGTCCTTGTGATCCATCAGCCCCTGTGATCCCTCGCGCCGCTCTGCCAGGATGCTTTCCGTGAGCCGGAAAACCGTCGTACAGCCGCTCGACCTGGGGTACTTCGTCCGGCCCGCCTCCGAGACAAGCGGGCTGACGGCGCGCGTGGAGCCCGCGATCGCCTACCTCGTCCGGCATCCGCGCGGGACGCTCCTCTTCGACAGCGGCATCGGCGCGGGGAGCCCGGAGACCGACGCGCACTACCGGCCCCGGAGGCGAGGGCTCCGCGAGGCGCTGTCGGCCGCGGGGGCCCGGGTGGCGGACATCGACATCGTCGTCAACTGCCACCTCCACTTCGACCATTGCGGCGGCAATCGGCTCTTCCCCGGGGCGCCCCTGCTCGTGCAGCGGACGGAACTGGCCGCCGCGCGCCGCGGCGGGTACACCATCGACGCGCTCGTCGACTTCCCCGGCGCCGTCTACGAGGAACTCGACGGCGAGGCCGAGCCGTTCCCGGGCGTGCACGTGGTGCCCACGCCGGGCCACACCGACGGGCACCAGTCACTGGTGGTGCGGCGCTCCGACGGCACGGCCGTGGTCCTCGCCGGGCAGGCGTACGACACGGCGTCGGACTACGCCGCCGACGAACTGGCGCGCCGCGCCGCCGAGGAAGGCGGCGTCGAGGACCTGCCGGGCCACCCCGCCTGGCTCGACCGGTTGGCGGACTTCGCACCCCGGCGCGTTCACTTCGCTCATGATCACGCGGTGTGGGAAGCGCCGCGCGTCGGAAGGAAGATCTGATGCGCGTCGTCGCGCTCCTCGCCCACCCTCGTCCCGGCAGTTTCAACCACGCCCTCTTCGCCGCCGTGACGGACGAGTTGCGGGGGCGCGGGTGCGAGGTGTTCTCGCACGATCTGTACGCGGAGGGGTTCGACCCGCTTGTACGGGTCGGGGAGACGGGCACGGTGGAGGGGGCCGGGGCGGCGGATGACGTGCTCGTGGCCCGGTACCGGGAGGAGCTCGCCGGAGCGGACGGCCTGGTGTTCGTCCATCCGAACTGGTGGGGCATGCCGCCGGCCGTGCTGACCGGATGGGTGCAGCGGGTGCTCGCGCCCGGTGTCGCCTACAAGCTGGAGCAGGCCGACGGCGAGCCCGAGGGGCTGCTCGGGGCCGGCCGGGCGCTGGTGCTCAACACGTCCGACACACCGGAGGACCGGGAGCGGGACGAGTTCGGGGACCCGCTTCAGCGGATCTGGGCCGCGTGCGTGCTGCCGTACGTCGGTGTCGGCGATGTGCGGCGGAAGGTCTTCCGGACGGTCACCGGTTCCACCACGGCGGAGCGCGAGGCATGGCTCGCGGAGGCGCGGGAGGCGGCCGCCGCCCTCGTGGGCTGACGGCGGGCGGCTCCCGTGGTTGTCGGTGCCGACCGGTACGATCCGATCACGATCAGCCGACGAGCCGGAGGGAGTGCGTGGTGGCGGGAGAACCGCAGGCCGACTGCCTGTTTTGCAAGATCGTCGCGAAGGAGGTGCCCGCGACGCTCGTGCGCGAGACCGAGACGACCGTGGCGTTCCGCGACATCAACCCCCAGGCGCCCACGCACGTCCTGGTGATTCCCAAGGCGCACTACCCGGACGCGGCGTCGCTCGCCGCCGCCGAGCCGGGGATCGCCGCGGACGTACTGCGGGAGGCGGGCGAGGTGGCCGCCGCGGAGAGTGTGGACGGGTCCGGGTACCGGATCGTCCTCAACACCGGGGCCGGGGCCGGGCAGACCGTGTTCCACGCGCACGCGCACGTGCTCGGGGGCCGTGGGCTCAACTGGCCGCCCGGCTAGAACCGCACAACGGGAGCTCCACCGTGTCCGTACGCGAACTCGTCATCCTCGGCACCGCCAGCCAGGTGCCCACCCGGCACCGCAACCACAACGGCTACGTCCTGCTCTGGGACGGCGAGGGCCTGCTCTTCGACCCGGGGGAGGGGACGCAGCGCCAGATGGTGCGGGCCGGGGTGGCCGCCCACGACCTGAACCGGATCTGTGTCACGCACTTCCACGGCGACCACTCGCTCGGCCTCGCGGGCGTGATCCAGCGGATCAACCTGGACCAGGTGCCGCATCCGGTCACCGCGCACTACCCGGCGAGCGGCCGCCGCTTCTTCGAGCGGCTGCGCTACGCGACGGCCTACCGGGAGACGGTGGAGCTGGCCCAGGAGCCGGTGTCCGGCAAGGGGCGGGTGCTGGCCGAGACGGCGTCGTACACGCTGGAGGCGCGCCGGCTCTCGCATCCCGTCGAGTCCTACGGATACCGCCTGACGGAGCCGGACGGGCGGCGGATGCTGCCCGCGCTGCTGGCCGAGCACGGGATCACCGGGCCGGACGTGGGGCGGCTCCAGCGGGACGGCGTCCTCGGCGGGGTGACGCTGGCGGACGTGAGCGAGCCCCGGCGCGGCCAGCGGTTCGCGTTCGTGATGGACACCCGGCTCTGCGACGGGGTGTACGCGCTCGCGGAAGGCTGCGACATGCTCGTCATCGAGTCCACGTTCACGGACGAGGACCAGGCGCTGGCCGTCGAGCACGGGCACCTCACGGCCGGGCAGGCGGCCCGCGTGGCGGCGGAGAGCGGGGTGCGGCACTTGGTGCTGACGCACTTCTCGCAGCGCTACTCCGACCCGGAGGTGTTCGAACGGCAGGCCCGGGCGGCGGGCTTCGACGGGGAGCTCACCGTCGCCCGGGACCTCACGCGCGTCCCCGTTCCCAAGCGGGAACGGTGAACGGGTGCCGTACGGCAGGTAGGGCCGAGCGGGTGCCTTACGGCAGGTAGTACATCGGGTTCGGCATCTTGAACTCGCGGCCCGAGGCACCACCCTGCAGGTCGCTGTACTGGTCGCCGAAGTTGGCGACGATCCGGTAGCCCTGGGCCTCGATGTGCTTGCGGGTGCCGGACTTGTACTCGACCGTGGTGCAGGTCGCGCCGCACTTCAGGTAGGACGGCGGGTTCTTCTTGTCCTTCAGGAAGAAGTGCGCCCGGTCGGCGGCCGGCTTGTAGCCGACGTTCTTCAGGTTGCGCACGCTCCACGCGCGCTGGTGCTCGCCGCGGCCGGTCACGTAGAAGACCGTGACCCCCTTCGACTGCGCCCAGTTGACGAGCTTCGGCATGCCGAAGACGGCGGCCATGTCGGTCGACTTCAGGTACGCGTCCTGCGACTCGGGCGTGAAGTGGAAGCCGTGCTTCAGCTCGTAGTTGTAGGTCAGCAGCGTGGTGTCGTCCAGGTCCAGGACGATGGCCGGCTTCGCGCCCTTCTTCGGGGCGTTCTTCACGACGCCCTCCAGGTAGGCCTTGGCCTTCTTCTCTATCCCGGCGACCTGCTTGGCGTAGCTGCTCTTCGGGGAGGCGTAGTGCTCGCCCTTCTTGTCGACGGTGTCGCCGTAGTACGCCTTGATCTTGTCCTGGACCAGGGTGAGGTTCGGGATCTCCTTGTCCGAACGGGGCACCGAGTGGTCCGCGGTCGCGGCGCCGGTCGCGAACAGGCCGGCGCCGACGGCCACGGCGGCGGCTCCGGCCACGGCCATACGGACGCGCCGGGAGGAAGACTTCAGCGAGGGCGACACGTGTGAACTCCTGGTGAACATGTGAGCGGGTGCAGCGTGAAGCTAGGGCTCCACTCCGCACCCGGTCAATGTCGGATGGATCACCCTCGTGCCCGGGGGATCACCCTCATACCGGAGGGGTCACGGTCGCCGAAGGCTCCGCCGGGGGAGCGCCGGCGGCCTCACGCCCCCGCCCGCTCCAGGATCCGCGCCGCCACCGCGGGCGAGTCCACCAGCGGGTGCAGCGCCAGCGCCCGCAGCGCCGCGCCCCGGTCCCGGCTGACGGCCGCCTCGATCACCGCCCGCTCCACCGCCTTCACCTGGAGCATCAGCCCCAGCTGGTCCTCCCGCAGCGGGGCGCACGGCAGCGGCTGCGCGCCCTTGGCACCCACCTCGCACACCGTCTCGACGACCGCCTCGCGGTCGATCTCCGGCACGGTCCCCATATTGCGGACGTTGAGGATCAGCCGCACCCGCTCGTCCCGCGCCACCGCCCGCATCAGCGCCAGCGCCACCCGCTCGTAACCGCCGCCCTCCAGGTCGCAGGAGTCCCGCTGCCAGCCCCCGCTCGCCGCCCGGCTCGCCGCACCGTAGGTCTCCTCGCGCTCCCGCCGGGCGCGCTCCCACAGCTCGTACGCCCGCTCGGGCGCGCCGGCCGCGCGGGAGAAGAAGTCCCGCTGCTGGCGGTCGAGGTACTCGCCCCGCGTGTGCTCCGCGTCGCTCGTCGCCCGCAGCGTCTCCCGGCGGAAGTAGTAGTACTGGAGGTACTCGTTGGGCAGGGCCTCCAGCGCCCGGAGCCAGTCCGCGCCGAACAGCTTCCCCTCCTCGAACGACGCGAGCGCCTCCCCGTCGCCCAGCAGGCCGGGCAGCAGGTCGCGGCCGTCCAGCGTCAACCGCCGCAGCCAGCCGAGGTGGTTGAGCCCCACGTAGTCGTACTCCACCCGCTCCGGATCCACACCCGCCGCCCGCGCCGCGCGGCGCACCAGCCCCACGGGTGAGTCACAGATGCCGATCACCCGGTCACCCAGGACGGCGGACATCGCCTCCGTCACCATGCCCGCCGGGTTGGTGAAGTTGATGACCCACGCGTCCGGGGCCAGTTCGACCACCCGCCGCGCGATGTCCAGGGCCACCGGGACCGTCCGCAGGCCGTACAGCACACCGCCGGCGCCGACCGTCTCCTGCCCCAACACCCCCTCGTCCAGGGCGATCCGCTCGTCCCGCACCCGTCCCGCCGTCCCGCCCACGCGGATCGCGGAGAAGACGAAGTCCGTGCCGCGCAGGGCGTCGTCGAGGTCGTCGGCCACCCGGACGGAGGGGGCGCCGGGCACCCCCTCCGCCTGCGCGCCGAGCACGGATCTGATCACCCGCGCCCGCATCGAATCCGTGTCGAACAGCACCAGTTCGGTCACACGCCCGGGCGCGTCGCGCCGCGCGTCGTCAAGAAGGGCCCGGTGCACCAACGGCACCCGGAAACCGCCACCGCCGAGAATCGTCAGCCTCATGGCCGGAACGTACCGCAGCATCGGGCACACTGTCCGGACCCGCACCCTCTGAGAGGAGCAGCGAGAGCATGACGATCTCTTCGGGCCGCGCCCAGGACCCCGCCGAGGGCCGCGCCACCGCCTCCGGCCGGGCCGCGGCGCCCACGGTGGAGGGCGTGGCGCGCCGCCGGGGAAGAGGGCCGGTCGCGCCGCTGGGCCGGCCGGGCGGGCCGGCCCCCGTCCTCGACCCCCTCGCGGGCGTACGGGCGGAGGGCGGACCGGAGTTCGACGTCTACCTGACCGGCACCGTCTTCCTCGACATCATCTTCACCGGCCTCGACTCCGCCCCCGTGCGCGGCACCGAGTCCTGGGCGCGCGGGATGGGCTCCAGCCCCGGCGGCATCGCCAACATGGCCACCGCACTGGCCCGGCTGGGCCTGCGCACCACCCTCGCCGCCGCCTTCGGCGACGACATGTACGGCGAGTACTGCTGGGAGGCGCTCTCCCGGGGCGAGGGCATCGACCTCGGCCCCTCCCGGACGGTCCCCGGCTGGCACTCCCCGGTGACGGTCTCCATGGCCTACGAGGGCGAGCGGACGATGGTCTCGCACGGCCACGAGGCGCCGCTCCCCGAGACGCCCGCCCCCCTGTGCCCGGTCCCCGCCAAGGCCGCCGTCGCCCTGCTCGTCCCCGGCCGCCGCGAGGAGTGGATCGCCAACGCCGCCCGCTCCGGCAGCCGCGTCTTCGCCGACGTCGGCTGGGACGACACCGGCCGCTGGGACCCGTCCGACCTCGCCGACCTGGAGCACTGTGAGGCGTTCCTGCCCAACGCCGAGGAGGCCATGCGCTACACCCGCACCGAGTGCCCCCGGGCCGCCGCCCGCGCGCTCGCCGACCGGGTGCCGCTGGCCGTCGTCACCATGGGCGAGAAGGGCGCCTACGCCGCCGACGGCCGCACCGGCGAGACCGCCGAGGTCCCCGCCATCGTCGTCGAGGCCCTCGACCCCACCGGCGCCGGCGACGTCTTCGTGGCCGGCTTCGTCGCCGGCACCCTCGCCGACTGGCCGCTCGCCGACCGCCTCGCCTTCGCCTGCCTGACCTCGGCCCTCTCCGTCCAGGAGTTCGGCGGCTCGCTCTCCGCCCCCGGCTGGGTGGAGGTCGCCGCCTGGTGGCAGCACGTCCGCGCCTACGACGACCAGTCCGGGGACACCCTGCGCCGCTACGCCTTCCTCGACGGCCTCCTGCCCGGCGCCGCCCGCCCCTGGCCGCTCCGCCGGGCCCAGCCCACGCTGGGCTTCCGGGGCGCCTGACGCTCCGGGACGGGGCGCGAAGAGGGGGGCGCCCAAAACCCCTCGGACCCGTCCGGCCACCGGCGTACCCTTGACCGTACGGGGCGGACGGGCGCGGGAGCGCCGGCCGCCGGACGCACGCACACGGAAAGAGGGATGAGCAGGCCAGAGTGCCGGCCCATGACTCAGACACCCATACGAGCGCAGGCACAAGCCCGCTTCACGGTCCCCGCCAAGCACCCCATGGTGACCGTTCTGGGCTCCGGCGACAGCCTCCTGCGCGTGATCGAGAACGCGTTCCCGTCGACGGACATCCACGTACGGGGCAATGAGGTCAGCGCGACGGGGGACCAGCGGGAAGTGGCCCTCGTCCAGCGCTTGTTCGACGAGATGATGCTGGTGCTCCGGACCGGTGCGCCGATGACGGAGGACGCGGTGGAACGCTCGATCGCCATGCTGCGGGACGCCGAGTCCCAGCCCGAGACGCCCGCCGAGGTGCTCACCCAGAACATCCTCTCCAACCGCGGTCGCACCATCCGTCCCAAGACGCTCAACCAGAAGCGGTACGTGGACGCGATCGACAAGCACACCGTCGTCTTCGGCATCGGCCCCGCCGGCACCGGCAAGACCTACCTGGCCATGGCCAAGGCCGTCCAGGCCCTCCAGTCCAAGCAGGTCAACCGCATCATCCTGACCCGCCCCGCCGTCGAGGCCGGCGAACGCCTGGGCTTCCTGCCCGGCACTCTCTACGAGAAGATCGACCCGTACCTGCGCCCGCTCTACGACGCGCTGCACGACATGATCGACCCGGACTCGATCCCGCGCCTGATGGCGGCGGGCACGATCGAGGTCGCGCCGCTCGCATATATGCGGGGTCGCGCGCAGCCGGTCTTCACCAATGTCCTGACGCCGGACGGTTGGCGTCCGATCGGGGACCTCCAGGTCGGTGACCTCGTCGTCGGATCCAACGGAGAGCCGACGCCGGTGCTGGGCGTCTACCCGCAGGGCGAGAAGGACATCTACCGCGTCACCGCTCAGGACGGGTCCTGGACCCTCTGTTGCGGCGAGCACCTGTGGACCGTGCGGACCGCCGCCGACAAGCGGCGGGGCAAGCCGTGGCGGGTCCTGGAAACCAAGGAGATGATCGGCAAGCTGCGCGCGGCGCACGCCCGCCGGTACGAGCTGCCGCTGCTCACGGCTCCCGTGGCCTTCCCCGAACGTCCGGTGCCCATGGATCCGTACGCCCTGGGGCTGCTGCTCGGGGACGGATGCATCACGGGTTCCACGACGCCGTCCTTCGCGACGCAGGACGAGGAACTCGCCCGCGCGCTGGAAGCCGCACTCCCCGGGGTCGCCGTCAGGCACAGGGGCGGTCCGGACTACGTCCTGAACCGGGTGAAGTCCCCTGGGGACGTGGTCACCCTGGAAAACCCGGTTACCGGGGCGCTCCGCGCGCTGGAGCTGCTCGGCACTCGTTCGCACACCAAATTCGTCCCGGACGACTACCTGTTCAACGCGGCGGACGTGCGTCTGGCGGTTCTCCAGGGGCTCCTCGACTCGGACGGCGGCCCGGTCACCCAGAGCGACCGCACCTGCCGCATCCAGTACTCCACCGCGTCGATCGTCCTGCGCGACGACGTCATCGCGCTCGTCCAGTCCCTCGGCGGCGTCGCGTACACCCGCCGTCGCCCGGCCGAGGGGCGCAGGCAGGGCTCGGGGCTCGCCGCCCACCGGTACGACTCGCATGTCGTCGACATCCGCCTGCCTGAGGGCATCGAGCCCTTCCGTCTCGCCCGGAAGCGCGACAAGTACCACGCTGCCGGGGGCGGCGGACGACCGATGCGTTTCATCGACTCCATCGAGCCCGCGGGCCGCGAGGAGACGGTCTGCATCCAGGTGGCCGCGGAGGATTCGCTGTACGTCACGCAGGACTACTTGCTGACGCACAACACCCTCAATGACGCCTTCATCATCCTCGACGAGGCGCAGAACACCAGCCCCGAGCAGATGAAGATGTTCCTCACCCGGCTCGGGTTCGACAGCAAGATCGTGATCACGGGTGATGTCACCCAGGTCGACCTGCCCGGCGGCACCAAGAGCGGACTGCGGCAGGTGCAGCAGATCCTGGAGGGCGTCGAGGACGTCCACTTCTCGCGTCTCACCAGCAACGACGTCGTCCGGCACAAGCTGGTCGGCCGTATCGTGGACGCGTACGAGAAGTACGACAACCGCGGCGAGGGAAAGTAAAAAGCTGAGCACCATGGCGATCGACGTCAACAACGAATCCGGCACCGAGGTCGACGAGAAGGCGATCCTCGACGTCGCCCGGTACGCGCTCGCCCGGATGCGCATCCACCCGCTCTCAGAGCTCTCGGTCATCGTCGTCGACACCGAGGCCATGGAGCAGCTCCACATCCAGTGGATGGACCTGCCCGGGCCGACCGATGTCATGTCCTTCCCGATGGACGAGCTCCGTCCGCCGGCCAAGGACGACGACGAGCCCCCGCAGGGGCTCCTCGGTGACATCGTGCTCTGCCCGGAGGTCGCCAAGCAGCAGGGCGAGGCGGCCCCCACCGGGCACTCGATGGACGAGGAGCTCCAGCTCCTCACCGTGCACGGGGTGCTCCACCTCCTCGGCTACGACCACGAGGAACCCGACGAGAAGGCCGAGATGTTCGGCCTCCAGGCGGCGATCATCGACGGCTGGCGCGCCGAGCGCGGGATCGAAGGGCCCTCCCCGGCTCCCACGATCACGTGACCGGGCAACTGATCGCCGCGGCGGTCCTCCTGCTCGTCGTCGCCTGGCTCGCCGCCTGCGCGGAGGCCGGCCTCGCCCGGACCACCCGGTTCCGGGCCGAGGAGGCGGTACGGGCCGGGCGCCGCGGCAGCGCGAAGCTGATGGCCGTCGCCTCCGACCCCACCCGCTACCTCAACGTGGCGCTGCTGGTGCGGGTCGCCTGCGAGATGGCGGCCGGGGTGCTCACGACGTATGTGTGCCTGCGCGAGTTCGACGCCACCTGGGAGGCGCTGACCGTCGCCGTCGGGGTGATGGTCCTCGTCTCGTACGTGGCCGTCGGCGTCTCGCCGCGCACCATCGGCCGGCAGCACCCGCTGAACACGGCGACCGCCGCGGCGTACGTCCTGCTGCCGCTGGCCCGTGTCATGGGCCCGGTGCCCCGGCTGCTGATCCTCATCGGCAACGCCCTCACCCCGGGCCGCGGCTTCCGCATGGGCCCCTTCGCCTCCGAGGCGGAGCTGCGGGCGATGGTCGACCTGGCCGAGAAGGAGTCGCTGATCGAGGACGACGAGCGGCGCATGGTCCACTCCGTCTTCGAGCTCGGCGACACCCTCGTCCGCGAGGTGATGGTGCCGCGCACCGACCTCGTCGTCATCGAGCGCGGCAAGACCATCCGGCAGGCGCTCACCCTGGCGCTGCGCTCCGGTTTCTCGCGGATACCGGTGACGGGCGAGAACGAGGACGACGTCGTCGGCGTGGTCTACCTGAAGGACCTGGTCCGGCGGACGCACATCAACCGGGACGCGGAGTCCGAGCCGGTCTCGACGGCCATGAGGCCCGCCGTCTTCGTCCCCGACACCAAGAACGCGGGCGACCTGCTGCGCGAGATGCAGCAGCAGCGCAACCACTGCGCGGTCGTCATCGACGAGTACGGCGGCACGGCCGGCATCGTCACCATCGAGGACATCCTGGAGGAGATCGTCGGCGAGATCACCGACGAGTACGACCGGGAGCTGCCGCCCGTGGAGGAGCTGGGCGACGGCCGGTACCGGGTCACGGCCCGGCTGGACATCGGCGATCTCGGCGAGCTGTACGGGATCGAGGAGCTGGACGACGAGGACGTCGAGACGGTCGGCGGGCTGCTGGCCAAGGCGCTGGGGCGGGTGCCGATCGCGGGTGCGACGGCCGATGTACCGCTCCCGGAGCACGGCGCCGACCCCTCGGTGACGGCGCTGCGGCTGATCGCGGAGGCGCCCGCGGGCCGGCGGAACCGCATCGTGACAGTGCTGGTGGAGCCGGTGCGGGCGGAGGCAGCGGCGGAGTAGCTCCTCGGGCCGGGGGCGCGCCGCCGCGCGGGCCGTCCGGGACGGGGGCGTGTCGAGCCGGGCCGCGCGGGCCGTTCGGGGCGGGGGTGTCCCGAGCCGGGCCGCGCGGGCCGTCCGGGGGACGCCGCTGGCCGACCGGTGGAATCCGGCCCGTCCCGCCGCATGGATGGGGGCGGGGCCGGTTACCCGCCCTCCATGAGCGAGTTCGAACGCACCCGTACCCTTCCCGCGCAGCCCGAGATGGTCTTCGACCAGGTCTGCGATCTCAACCGGCTCGACAGCTGGCTCCCCCGGGACCTGCACGTCCACCCCGACGACCCGCCGGCCGTCACCGTGCACGAGGACCGGACGGGCGAGGACGCCGACGCTCTCGTCCGGGCGCGCAAGGAACAGATGCGGCTGGAGTGGGGGACGCGCGAGGACGGCCGGTACAGCGGCTGGCTCCAGGTCGCGGGCAACGGCAGCGGCTCGTGCCAGGTCACGGTGCACCTCTCCTTCCACCAGGGGTCGCAGCGGCCGGACGACGGGGTGGTGGAGGAGGCGCTGGACAAGAGCCTGGAGCGGCTGGAGGAGCAGGTGCGGCTGCGGGGGGAGGGGCCTGGGTGAGGGGCCCCGCCCGGGCGCGCCCGCGGCGGGCGGTGCCCTTCGCCGATTCCCGGGGAGCACCCCGGGCCCCCGGAACCGCGCTCCGCGCGGTTGTCCTCAAACGCCGGACGGGCTGATTCCGGTCCGCCCTCGCAGCCCCAGCCCCACCGCCACCGCCGCGACCC
>NZ_JBPQTX010000068.1:0-26174 GCF_051386555.1 Streptomyces sp. URMC 126 | reverse complement strand
GGTCGCCGTGCCGCCGCGTGAGCGCCGGGGCCGGGGTGTGGGCGCCGGGGCCGGGGTGTGGGCGGCCGGGGAGGATCCGTGGCCCGGTCGTGGGGGTTGTGTGGACGAGCGCGATCTCGGGGGAGTGAGGGATGCGGGCGGGGGACACACGTCCACCAGGCGGTGAGCACCTCCGGGGCGTCAAGCGGAACTCGCAGGTGAGCCTCGTCGTTCCACATGGAAACGGGTGGAGAACACCTGAATGGAGGTACGGCGGGGTAAGGGGTACCGACGGGCCTCCCCGCGAGATATGTTCGGTTGTGAGGAATGGCGAAAGCTATGACTCATATCTCCGAATGGCGCGTTTTGCGTGCTCTCGAAGAAGCTGGAACCGGGTGGGACGCAGGTCTTGCCGTCGGGAGGAGGAGGTGGAACCGCCGTGTCGGTGGCTCCGGTCAGCTCCGGGGCCTGATGCAAGAGGGATGCGCTCCGCATCGACGGCGGAGCGATCCGGGAACGGAGTTCTGCGTGGACATCGTCGTCAAGGGCCGCAAGACAGAGGTGCCCGAGCGCTTTCGCAAGCACGTGGCCGAGAAGCTGAAGGTCGACAAGATCCAGAAGCTCGATGGCAAGGTGATCAGCCTCGACGTGGAGGTGTCCAAGGAGCCCAACCCCAGGCAGGCGGACCGTTCGGACCGCGTCGAGATCACCCTGCGCGGCCGCGGACCGGTGATCCGGGCGGAGGCCGCCGCGACGGATCCCTACGCCGCGCTGGACCTGGCCACGGCCAAGCTGGAAGCGCGGCTGCGCAAGCAGCACGACAAGCGTCTCGACCGCCGGGGCAACGGACGCATCCCGGCGAGCGGGGTGGGGGTCGCCGTCGACGGCGCCGCCCGCCTCGACGACAGCGGCCGGCTGGCCACGGAGACCGCGGACGAGGTGCCGGTGACCCGTGTGGGGCCGCTGGAGATCCGGGGCGAGGGCCCCGTCGTGGTCCGCGAGAAGACCCACACCGCCGCTCCGATGACGCTCGACCAGGCGCTCTACGAAATGGAGTTGGTCGGCCACGACTTCTACCTGTTCGTCGACTCCGACACCAAGATGCCCAGTGTCGTCTACCGGCGGCACGCCTACGACTACGGCGTCATCCACCTCAACGCCGACCCCTTCGCCGAGGTGGAGCCCGGCGGTGCCGGCGGAGCGCTCGGCGGCTGACGCCGGGCCGCGACGCGACGCCGGCCGCGCGTGATCGCGACACGCCACGCCGACGCCGGGCCGCGAACCCGCCGAGGCGGCGCCCCGGAGCCCGGGAGGGCTTCCGGGGCTCCGTCGTGCGTCCCGCGCGCCGCCGCGGGCGGCAGCGCGGCCCGGCCCGGCATGGAATCATGGGCGGGCGGCAACGGCTGGCCCGGTGAGACGGGTTGGGGCCGCACCGTGCAACCGTGAGGGGCCATGGCCTTCAGGGGGAGGAACAATGGCGGACAGGTTCGGATCCGTGACCGGGCCCGGCGAGGACGACGTCGAGGGCGCCCGCACGGACCCCGTCACGGGCGCGGCCCCGCGGAGCGAGCCGATCCGGGTCCTGGTCGTCGACGACCACGCGTTGTTCCGCCGGGGGCTTGAGATCGTGCTGGCGCACGAGGAGGACATCCTCGTGGTGGGCGAGGCCGGTGACGGTGCAGAGGCCGTGGACAAGGCCGCCGACCTGCTGCCGGACATCGTGCTGATGGATGTGCGGATGCCGCGGCGCGGGGGTATCGAGGCCTGCACCTCCATCAAGGAGGTGGCCCCCAGTGCGAAGATCATCATGCTGACGATCAGCGACGAGGAGGCCGACCTCTACGACGCGATCAAGGCTGGGGCCACCGGCTACCTGCTCAAGGAGATCTCCACCGACGAGGTGGCCACGGCGATCCGGGCGGTCGCGGACGGGCAGTCGCAGATCAGTCCCTCCATGGCGTCCAAGCTCCTCACCGAGTTCAAGTCCATGATCCAGCGCACCGACGAGCGCCGCCTGGTGCCCGCGCCCCGGCTGACCGACCGTGAGCTGGAAGTGCTCAAGCTGGTCGCCACCGGGATGAACAACCGTGACATCGCCAAGGAGTTGTTCATCAGCGAGAACACGGTGAAGAACCATGTGCGGAACATCCTGGAGAAGTTGCAGTTGCACTCCAGGATGGAGGCGGTGGTGTACGCGATGCGGGAGAAGATTCTGGAGATCCGCTGAGGGCCGGCCCCCGCGCGCGCCGGGCGTCCCGTCACTCCTTCAGCGCGGTCCGCAGCGCCTCCCCCAGCCGTAGGTCGTCGCAGCGCTCCACCCGTACGTCGGTGCAGCCCACCCACTCGGCCGCCTCGCGCAGCGCCCGGGCCATCGGCGCCACCGCCCCCGCTCCGGCGAGCGAGACCTGCCGGGCCACCAGGGTCCGTCCCTCCCGGGCCGGATCCACCCGGCCCACCAGCCGGCCGCCCGCGAGCAGAGGCATCGCGAAGTAGCCGTGTACGCGCTTGTCCTTGGGGACGTAGGCCTCCAGACGGTGGACGAAGCCGAAGATCCGTTCCGTGCGGGGCCGGTCCCAGATCAGTGAGTCGAAGGGCGACAGCAGCGTCGTACGGTGCCGCTGCCCCTTGGCCGCCGACTCCGCGGCGAGGGCCGCCGGGTCGGCCCAGGCGGGGGCGGCCCAGCCGGCCACCTCCACCGGGACCAGGCCCGAGCCCTCCAGCGCCGCGTCCACCTGCTCGGTCTTGAGGCGGTGGTAGTCCGCCAGGTCCGCCCGGGTGGCCACGCCCATGGCCGCCCCGGCCTGGGCGACCAGGCGCCGTATGCACGCCGCGTCGTCCAGGTCGTCGTGGAAGAGGGCGTCCGGCACCGCGCGCTCCGCCAGGTCGTACACCCGTTTCCAGCCGCGCCGTTCGGTGCAGACCACCTCCCCGGTGTCGAGCAGCCACTCGACGGCGATCTTCGTCTCGGACCAGTCCCACCAGGGGCCGCCGTTCTTGGCGCCGCCCAACTCCGTCGCGGTGAGCGGACCGTCGGCCAGCAGCCGGTCGCGCACGGCGGCGCAGGAGCGCTCCGCGTCCGCCATGACGTGCCAGCGGTGGCCGCGCCGCCGGCGCGCCCGGCGCCGGAAGGCGAAGAGGGGCCACTCCTCGATGGGCAGCACGCACGCGGCGTGCGACCAGTACTCGAAGCCGCGCGGCGGCTCGGCGGGGCCGTCGGCCGGGCGCGGCGTCCAGTAGGCGGACTCCACCGCGTCCCGGCCCACGGCGCCCAGCCGGGCGTAGGGGACCAGCTCGTGCGAACGGGCCAGCACCGAGATGGTGTCCAACTGCACGGCGCCGAGCCGCCGCAGCACTCCCCGCACCCCCGCCCGCCGGTCGGGGGCGCCGAGCAGGCCCTGGGCGCGCAGCGCGATGCGGCGGGCCTCGTCGGCGGAGAGGCTGTGGTCGGCCCTACGGCCCTGCGAAGTGGCGGCAGTTGTCATGCGGGTCACCCTAGAGTGCGGCACTGACAACGCCCCCTGTGGTCAGGCTCCGGCCGCCCGGTCCCGCCCGGAGTACGGCAGATAGGGCGTCGCGGAGGGCAGACCCAGGTCCGAGGGGAGCAGCGTGCCCGTCCAGGCGTCGCGGCGCGTCCCGTTGTGCGGGATCAGGGCGCGGACCGTGCCGTCCATCCGGAACCCGACCTTCGTCGCGACCGCCCGGGAGCCCTCGTTCCCGGCCTCCGCGATCCACTCCAGCCGTTCGGCGCCGAGGTCCTGAAACGCCCACCGGACGATCTCGCGGGCCGCCTCCACGGTGTAGCCGCGGCCCCGCTGCTCCTTGGCGGTCCAGTAGCCGATCTCGGCCTGCCGTTCGGGGGCGGCCAGTTTGAGCTGTATCAGGGACATCGAGCCGACGAGCCGGTCCTCGTCCCGGGTGAAGACCCCGAAGGTGTAGGCGGTGTCGTCGCGCCAGTCCGCCGGGCAGCGTTCCTCGATGAAGAGCCGGGCGTCCTCGCGCGTGTACGGGGAGGGGACGAGGGTGTAGCGGGGGATGGAGGGGTCCTGGCAGGCGGCGTGCACGGCCGGGACGTCGTCGGGCGTGAAGGGTCTCAGGAGCAGGCGTTCGGTGGTGAGAGAGATCGGTTCCATGATCCGAGAGTCTGGCGGGCGGCTGCCACCGGGCGCGAGAGCCGGAAGCGGTCTTCGCACGCCAGAACCGGATGACAATGTTCCGCATCTCGATTACCCCCGTCGGGCACCTCGCGGGCACCCCGTGCGTTCACCGTGCGGGTGATCCCCGGCCTCCGCGATGACGGACCTCCCGGCGCGGTGGGGTCCTCGCTTACGATGGCCGTTGCGGCGGGGACTGTCCCGTCGTGCCCGCGCACCCTCTCCCCGCCGGTGGCGGGAGACAGTCAGTGCCAGGCCCGACCGGCAAGGAGTCAGCCTACGTGTCCGTCTTCGGCAAGATCATGCGTGCAGGAGAAGGCAAGATCCTGCGCAAGCTGCACCGCATCGCGGACCAGGTCAATTCCATCGAAGAGGACTTCCTCACCCTCTCCGACGCCGAGCTGCGCGCCCTGACCGAGGAGTACAAGCAGCGGTACGCCGACGGCGAGAGCCTCGACGACCTGCTTCCCGAGGCGTTCGCGACCGTCCGCGAGGCCGCCAAGCGTGTGCTCGGCCAGCGCCACTACGACGTCCAGCTCATGGGCGGCGCCGCGCTGCACCTCGGATACGTGGCGGAGATGAAGACCGGTGAGGGCAAGACCCTCGTCGGCACCCTGCCCGCCTACCTGAACGCGCTCTCCGGCGACGGCGTGCACCTGATCACGGTCAACGACTACCTCGCCGAGCGCGACTCCGAAATGATGGGCCGGGTCCACAAGTTCCTGGGCCTCTCGGTCGGCTGCATCCTCGCCAACATGACGCCGGCCCAGCGCCGCGAGATGTACAACTGCGACATCACGTACGGCACGAACAACGAGTTCGGCTTCGACTACCTGCGCGACAACATGGCGTGGTCGCAGGACGAGCTCGTGCAGCGCGGGCACAACTTCGCGATCGTCGACGAGGTCGACTCGATCCTCGTCGACGAGGCCCGTACCCCGCTGATCATCTCGGGCCCGGCCGACCAGGCCACCAAGTGGTACGGCGACTTCGCCAAGCTGGTCACCCGGCTCAAGCGCGGCGAGCCGGCCAACCCGCAGAAGGGCATCGAGGAGACCGGCGACTACGAGGTCGACGAGAAGAAGCGCACGGTCGGCATCCACGAGGCCGGTGTCACCAAGGTCGAGGACTGGCTGGGCATCGACAACCTCTACGAATCGGTCAACACGCCGCTCGTCGGGTATCTCAACAACGCCATCAAGGCGAAGGAACTGTTCAAGAAGGACAAGGACTACGTCGTCATGGACGGCGAAGTCATGATCGTCGACGAGCACACCGGCCGTATCCTCGCCGGCCGCCGCTACAACGAGGGCATGCACCAGGCGATCGAGGCGAAGGAAGGGGTGGACATCAAGGACGAGAACCAGACGCTCGCCACGATCACCCTGCAGAACTTCTTCCGCCTCTACAACAAGCTCTCCGGCATGACCGGTACGGCCATGACCGAGGCCGCCGAGTTCCACCAGATCTACAAGCTCGGCGTGGTGCCGATCCCGACGAACCGTCCGATGCAGCGCAAGGACCAGTCGGATCTGATCTACCGCACCGAGGTCGCCAAGTTCGACGCCGTCGTCGAGGACATCGCCGAGAAGCACGCCAAGGGCCAGCCGATCCTCGTCGGCACCACCTCCGTGGAGAAGTCCGAGTACCTCTCCCAGCAGCTCGCCAAGCGCGGCATCCCGCACGAGGTCCTCAACGCCAAGCACCACGAGCGCGAGGCGCAGATCGTCGCGCAGGCTGGCCGCAAGGGCGCCGTCACCGTCGCCACCAACATGGCCGGCCGCGGTACCGACATCAAGCTCGGCGGCAACCCCGACGACCTCGCCGAGGCGGAGCTGCGCCAGCGCGGCCTGGACCCGGTCGAGCACGTCGAGGAGTGGGCCGCCGCCCTGCCCGCCGCGCTGGAGAAGGCCGAGGCCGCGGTCAAGGCGGAGTTCGAGGAGGTCAAGGCGCTCGGCGGGCTCTACGTCCTGGGCACCGAGCGGCACGAGTCGCGCCGTATCGACAACCAGCTGCGCGGCCGTTCAGGCCGTCAGGGCGACCCCGGCGAGTCCCGCTTCTACCTCTCCCTCGGCGACGACCTGATGCGTCTGTTCAAGGCCCAGATGGTCGAGCGCGTGATGGCCATGGCCAACGTCCCCGACGACGTGCCGATCGAGAACAAGATGGTCACCCGGGCCATCGCCTCCGCCCAGTCGCAGGTCGAGCAGCAGAACTTCGAGACCCGCAAGAACGTCCTGAAGTACGACGAGGTGCTCAACCGCCAGCGCGAGGTCATCTACGGCGAGCGCCGGCGCGTCCTGGAGGGCGAGGACCTGCGCGAGCAGATCCTGCACTTCATGGACGACACCATCGACGACTACATCCGCCAGGAGACCGTCGAGGGCTTCGCGGAGGAGTGGGACCTCGAGCGGCTGTGGAACGCGTTCAAGCAGCTCTACCCGATCAAGGTCACCATCGAGGAGCTGGAGGAGGCGGCCGGCGACCGCGCGGGCATCACCGCCGAGTTCATCGCCGAGTCCGTCAAGGACGACATTCACGAGCAGTACGCGGCCCGCGAGGAGCAGCTCGGCTCCGACATCATGCGCGAGCTGGAGCGCCGCGTCGTGCTGTCGGTCCTCGACCGCAAGTGGCGTGAGCACCTCTACGAGATGGACTACCTCCAGGAGGGCATCGGCCTGCGCGCGATGGCCCAGAAGGACCCGCTGGTCGAGTACCAGCGCGAGGGCTTCGACATGTTCCAGGCCATGATGGAGGGCATCAAGGAGGAGTCGGTCGGCTACCTCTTCAACCTGGAGGTCCAGGTAGACCAGCAGCTGGAGGAGGTCCCGGTCCAGGCCGGCGAGTCCCCCTCGCTGGAGAAGGCCCCCGCCGACGCGGTGCCGGCCGCCCGTCCGGAGATCCGGGCCAAGGGCCTCGACGCCCCGCAGCGCCCCGACCGGCTGCACTTCTCCGCCCCGACGGTGGACGGCGAGGGCGGTGTCGTCGAGGGCGACTTCACCAACGACGAGGGGCCGGTCCGCTCCGAGGCGGACGGGATGACCCGGGCCGAGCGCCGCAAGGCGCAGCGGAACGGCGGCGGTGGCCGCCGCCGCAAGAAGTGAGCTGAGGGACCGGAGAGGCGGGACGGCAGATGCGTCCCGCCCCTCCGGCGTGTCCGTACGGCGTGAGGCGCGCGCTCAGACGTGGGCGCCGCCCAGGTCGACGGCGGAGCACCGCCAGCGGCGGTCCGTGCCCTGCTCCAGCCGGAAGGCCAGCGCCCGCACCCGGTCCCCGGAGCCGATCCGCGCGAACGCCTCGATCACCCCGGGGCGCGGCTGGAACTGGTCGCAGCGGTGGACGACCGGAGTGCCGCCGTCGGGGAGCCGCGGGCGCAGGGGTGCCTGCGGTGCCAGCTCGACGAGCAGGTCGTAGGCGGCGGGCAGGGTGTACCCGAGCATCCGGTACACCGGGCGCTGCCCGCTCAGGGTGAGCAGCAGCTGTTCGGCGAACCAGTAGCGCGGGAGGTCCGCGCGGAGCCGGCGGACGGCCGGGCCGGCGCCGGGGCGCCGGATGCCCGTCCGCCGTGGTGGTGCGGTGCGCCGGCCGGTGTCCCGGCCGGGTCCTGTGGTCCTCTTCAACGCTGGTCGCCCCCTTCGGTCGGGGATCTTCTACCGGCGCGTGGAAGGGCCCGGCAAGGACCTCCGGCCACCGGGGGCGATTCACCTATCCGGGCGACGGTCCGGCGGTTTCCGCTGGTCGCGGCGGTGTGCCGGGTGCGGCCCGGCCTCCGCCCGGCGGGCTCCCGGCCCTTCGAAAGGGGACGCGCCCCCGTATGCTGGCAGCACCCATCCACAGGTACTCCGGAAAGCGGCGGACATGCGCGTCTACGTCCCTCTGACCCTCCCCGGTCTCGCCGAGGCGCACCGGGCGGGCGAGCTCGGCCCGGCCCCCTTCCACGCCTACGCCGTCACCCCCGCGCTGCGTGAGTGGTACGTCTCCGACGATGTGGAGGAGCTGGAGTACGCGGCGCTCGGGCGCGCCGCGCAGGCCTCGCTCCGGCGCATCGCCACCGACCCGGAGGCCCCGCGCCGCCGGGTGGTCGTCGCGGTCGACGTGCCGGATCGCGAGGCGGTCGTGGACCCGGACCGGGGGCTGGACGAGTCGGCCATCGGCGAGGTGCGGCTGACGCGGCCGGTGCCGCTGGCGAAGGCCGCCGCCGTGCACGTGGACGCGGACGACGCCGAGGCGGACGTCGCGGCCGCCGCGGCGGCGCTGGGCGCGGCCGACCAGGGCGACGACGACGCCCGGTTTACGGTGGACGGCGCGGAGGACCACGACCTGATGTGGTTCGGGGTGCAGGAGATCCCGAACCTGATTTGAGGGGCCCACGAGGCGCGAGGGCGGCCCGGGGCGTTGTCAGTGGGGGCCGGTACGGTCGTTCCATGACACAGCACGGCGCTCACATCGTCTGGGACTGGAACGGCACGCTGCTGCACGACGTCGACGCGGTGATGGCCGCGACGAACGCCTCGTTCGCCGAGGTGGGGCTGGCCCCGATCACCCTGGAGCGGTACCGGGACCTGTACTGCGTGCCCGTCCCGCGGTTCTACGAGCGGCTGATGGGCCGGCTGCCCACCGACGCCGAGTGGCAGGTGATGGACGCCGCGTTCCAGCGGCACTACGCGAAGTACGCCGTGGATGCCGAGCTGGCGGAGGGCGCCCGGCAGCTGCTCGCGGACCGGCAGGCGGCGGGCCGCACACAGTCGCTCTGTTCCCTGGCGTCGCACGCCGAGCTGATACCCCTGGTGCGGACGTACGGCATCGAGCGGCACTTCGTCCGGGTCGACGGCCGGACCGGCCGCAGCGACCGGGGCAAGGCCGAGCAGATGGCCCGGCACGTGGCGGCGCTGGAGGGCACGGTGCCCGAGCGGGTGGTCGTCGTGGGGGACGCGGTGGACGACGCGCTCGCCGCGGCGCACGTGGGCGCGAAGGCGGTGCTGTACACCGGGGGCTCGCACAGCAGGGCGAGTCTGTCCGTCGCCGGGGTGCCGGTGGTCGACAGCCTGGCGGAGGCGGTCGAGCTCGCGGAGCGTCTGGTGGGGTGAGGGCCGGCGGGCGGACGCCGCCCGGCACCGGCCGTGCGGTACGACGAATGCCGAGGTGAACGGGGGGAAAGCGGTGAGGGGAGCGCCGGGAAGGGGCGCGGGGACGTGGTCGTGGACGGGTCGCTGTCCAGACCGTCAAAGACAGGGGCCGTCTTTTGTACACAATCGGCTCATGACGCGGTCCCCCGGAAGAGCGATAGCCTTACCGGGTGATCAGCGCGATATCCCGCGGGGGCGACGACGCCTCTGTGCGCCGCCCGGAGCGTCACGGCGCCCGGGCCACCGCTGGTCCCCGGAACCGGGCCCGTCCGACGCTTCTGACGTTTCTGACAGAGTTGTCCGAGAACGGCCCGGTCACCCCTCATCCCGGCATACCGTCGAAGTCGACCGGAGAACCGGCGTCGCGGCGTGATGCCTTCACCACCTATGTCACGCAACGGCGCGCGACAGGAGCCAGAGGACATGCAGACCAAGCTGGACGAAGCCAAGGCCGAGCTGCTCGCGCGGGCGGCCCGCGTCGCCGAGAACACGCCGGCCGGGGGACAGCACCCGACCGGGCCGAACGGTGAGGGCGGGCTCGACCAGGACACCCTGACCGCGTACCTCCAGCGCTACTACCTGCACACGGCGCCGGAGGACCTGACGGGCCGCGACCCCGTCGACGTCTTCGGCGCCGCGCTGTCGCACTACCGGCTCGCCGAGAACCGGCCGCAGGGCACCGCGAACGTGCGGGTGCACACGCCGACGGTCGAGGAGAACGGCTGGACGTGCAGCCACTCGGTGGTCGAGGTGGTCACCGACGACATGCCGTTCCTGGTCGACTCGGTCACCAACGAGCTCTCCCGGCAGAACCGCGGCATCCACGTCGTCATCCACCCGCAGATGGTCGTCCGCCGGGACCTGACGGGCCGCCTGCTGGAGGTCCTCGGCTCCAGCTGCGACGCCCACGGCACCGGCAAGGACGCCGAGCTGCCGCACGACGCGCTCGTCGAGTCCTGGATCCACGTCGAGATCGACCGCGAGACCGACCGCGACGACCTCAAGCAGATCGGCACCGACCTGCTGCGCGTCCTCTCCGACGTCCGCGAGGCCGTCGAGGACTGGGAGAAGATGCGGGACGCCGCGCTGCGGCTGGCCGACGGCATGCAGGACGAGCCGGCCCCCGCCGACCTCCCGGTCACCGAGGTCGACGAGGCCCGTGAGCTGCTGCGCTGGCTCTCCGCCGACCACTTCACCTTCCTCGGCTACCGCGAGTACGAGCTGACCAAGGTGCCCGCCGACGGCGGTGAGGAGGACGCGCTGACCGCCGTCCCCGGCACCGGCCTCGGCATCCTCCGCTCCGACCCCGCGCACACGGTCGACGGGCACCACGAGGGCACGCACGCGCCGCTGTCCCGTCCCGCCTCGCAGTCGTTCGGCCGGCTGCCCGCGGACGCCCGGGCCAAGGCCCGCGAGCACAAGCTGCTGGTGCTGACCAAGGCCAACAGCCGCGCCACCGTGCACCGCCCCTCGTACCTCGACTACGTGGGCGTCAAGAAGTTCGACGCCGAGGGCAACGTCGTCGGCGAGCGCCGCTTCCTGGGCCTGTTCTCCTCGGCCGCCTACACCGAGTCGGTGCGCCGGGTCCCGGTGATCCGCCGCAAGGTGGCCCAGGTGCTGGCCGACGCCGGGTTCTCGCCCGACAGCCACGACGGGCGCGACCTGCTCCAGATCCTGGAGACCTACCCGCGCGACGAGCTGTTCCAGACCCCGGCCGACCAGCTGCGCTCCATCGCCACCAGCGTGCTCTACCTCCAGGAGCGCCGCCGGCTGCGGCTGTTCCTGCGCCGCGACGAGTACGGGCGCTACTACTCGGCCCTGGTCTACCTGCCGCGCGACCGCTACACCACCGGCGTCCGGCTGCGGCTCATCGAGATCCTCAAGGAGGAGCTCAACGGCACCAGCGTCGACTTCACGGCCTGGAACACCGAGTCGGTCCTGTCCCGGCTGCACTTCGTCGTCCGCGTCGAGCCCGGCTCCACGCTGCCGGAGCTGAGCGACGCCGACGAGGAGCGCATCGAGGCCCGCCTGGTGGAGGCCGCCCGCTCCTGGGCCGACGGCTTCGCCGAGACCCTCACCGCCGAGGTCGGCGAGGAGCGCGCCGCGGAGCTGCTGCGCCGCTACGCCCAGGCCTTCTCCGAGGGCTACAAGGCCGACCACAGCCCGCGCGGTGCCGTCGCCGACCTCCAGCACCTGGAGAAGGTCATCGCGGGCGACCGCGACTTCGCGTTCAGCCTCTACGAGCCGGTCGGCGCGGCCCCCAACGAGCGCCGTTTCAAGATCTACCGCACCGGCGACCCGGTCTCGCTCTCCGCCGTGCTGCCGGTCCTCAGCCGGCTCGGCGTCGAGGTCGTGGACGAGCGCCCGTACGAGCTGCGCTGCGCCGACCGGACGGCCGCGTGGATCTACGACTTCGGGCTGCGGATGCCCGAGCACGTCGAGGGCGACGACGCCCGCGGCCGCTTCCAGGAGGCGTTCGCCGCCGTCTGGACGGGCAAGGCGGAGAACGACAACTTCAACAAGCTCGTGCTGCGCGCCGGTCTCGACTGGCGGCAGGCGATGGTGCTGCGCGCCTACGCCAAGTACCTCCGCCAGGCCGGTACGACGTTCAGCCAGTCGTACATGGAGGACACCCTCAGCAACAACGTCCACACCACGCGCCTGCTGATCAATCTGTTCGAGGCCCGTATGTCCCCGGCGCTCCAGCGCGCGGGACGCGAGCTGATCGACGGGCTGCTGGAGGAGCTGGACGGCGCGCTCGACCAGGTCGCGAGCCTGGACGAGGACCGCATCCTGCGGGCGTTCCTCACGGTCATCAAGGCCACCCTGCGGACGAACCACTTCCAGCGGGACGGGCAGGGCCGGCCGCACGACTACCTGTCGATCAAGCTGGACCCGCAGGCCATCCCGGACCTGCCGGCGCCTCGCCCGGCCTTCGAGATCTGGGTCTACTCGCCGCGCGTCGAGGGCGTGCACCTGCGGTTCGGCAAGGTCGCCCGCGGTGGTCTGCGCTGGTCCGACCGGCGTGAGGACTTCCGTACCGAGGTGCTGGGCCTGGTCAAGGCGCAGATGGTGAAGAACACCGTCATCGTGCCGGTGGGCGCCAAGGGCGGCTTCGTCGGCAAGCGGCTGCCGGATCCGTCGGTGGACCGCGACGCGTGGCTGGCCGAGGGCATCGCCTCGTACAAGACGTTCATCTCCGGCCTCCTCGACATCACCGACAACATGGTCGGCGGCGAGGTCGTGCCGCCGAAGGACGTCGTGCGGCACGACGAGGACGACACCTACCTGGTGGTCGCGGCCGACAAGGGCACCGCGACGTTCTCCGACATCGCCAACGAGGTCGCGCAGTCGTACGGCTTCTGGCTGGGCGACGCCTTTGCCTCCGGCGGTTCCGCGGGCTACGACCACAAGGGCATGGGCATCACCGCCCGCGGCGCCTGGGAGTCGGTCAAACGCCACTTCCGCGAGCTGGGGCACAACACCCAGACCGAGGACTTCACGGTCGTCGGCGTCGGTGACATGTCCGGTGACGTGTTCGGCAACGGCATGCTGCTGTCGGAGCACATCCGCCTGGTGGCCGCCTTCGACCACCGGCACATCTTCCTGGACCCGACGCCGGACGCCGCCACCTCGTACGCCGAGCGCCGCCGCCTGTTCGAGCTGCCGCGCTCGTCGTGGGCCGACTACGACACCTCGCTGCTGTCCAAGGGCGGCGGCGTCCACCCGCGGACGGCCAAGTCGATCCCGATCAACGCGCAGGTCCGCGAGGCCCTCGGCATCGAGCCGGGCATCACCAAGATGACCCCGGCCGAGCTGATGAAGGCCATCCTGCGGGCCCCGGTCGACCTGCTGTGGAACGGCGGCATCGGCACCTACGTCAAGGCGTCCACCGAGTCCCACGCGGACGTCGGGGACAAGGCGAACGACGCGATCCGCGTCGACGGCGGCGACCTGCGGGTCAAGGTCGTCGGCGAGGGCGGCAACCTGGGCCTGACCCAGCTCGGCCGGATCGAGTTCGCGCTCGCGGGCGGCCGGGTCAACACCGACGCCATCGACAACAGCGCCGGCGTGGACACCTCGGACCACGAGGTGAACATCAAGATCCTGCTCAACGCCCTGGTCACCGACGGCGACATGACCGTCAAGCAGCGCAACAAGCTGCTGGCGGAGATGACCGACGAGGTCGGCGAGCTGGTCCTGCGCAACAACTACGCGCAGAACGTCGCCCTGGCCAACGCCGTGGCCCAGGCGCCCAGCCTGCTCCACGCCCACCAGCGGATCATGCGCCGCCTCAGCCGGGACGGGCACCTGGACCGCGCGCTGGAGTTCCTGCCCACCGACCGGCAGATCCGCGAGCGGCTCTCCGCCGGGCGCGGCCTGTCCCAGCCGGAGCTGGCGGTCCTGCTCGCCTACATCAAGATCACGACGGCCGAGGAGCTGCTGGCCACCGGCCTGCCCGACGACCCGTACCTCCAGCGCCTGCTCTACGCCTACTTCCCGGGCGCCCTGCGCCAGGCCTTCGGCGAGCAGATCGACAGCCACGCGCTGCGGCGCGAGATCGTGACGACCGTCCTCGTCAACGACACGGTCAACACCGGCGGTTCGACCTTCCTGCACCGCCTGCGGGAGGAGACCGGCGCCTCGCTGGAGGAGATCGTCCGGGCGCAGACCGCGGCCCGCGAGATCTTCGGCCTGGGCGGGGTGTGGGACGCCGTCGAGGCGCTGGACAACAAGGTCGCGGCGGACGTCCAGACCCGGGTGCGGCTGCACTCGCGGCGGCTGGTCGAGCGCGGCACCCGCTGGCTGCTCAACAACCGCCCGCAGCCGCTCCAGCTGGCCGAGACCATCGACTACTTCCGCGACGGGGTGGCGACGGTCTGGGGCGAGCTGCCCAAGCTGCTGCGCGGCGCCGACCTCGACTGGTGGCAGTCGATCCACGACGAGCTGACGGAGGCCGGGATCCCCGGCGAGCTGGCCGTCCGCGTCGCGGGCTTCTCCTCCGTCTTCCCGGCGCTGGACATCGTCGCCATCGCGGAGCGCACGGGCAAGGAGCCGCTGTTCGTGGCGGAGGTCTACTACGACCTCGGCGACCGGCTGCACATCACCCAGCTGATGGACAAGATCATCGAGCTGCCGCGCGCCGACCGCTGGCAGTCGATGGCCCGCGCCTCCATCCGCGAGGACCTGTACGCGTGCCACGCCGCGCTCACCGCCGACATCCTCGCGGTGGGCAACGGCTCCTCCACGCCGGAGCAGCGCTTCACGGCCTGGGAGGAGCGGAACGCGCCGATCCTGACCCGTGCGCGGACCACGCTGGACGAGATCCGCGGCTCGGACTCGTTCGACCTGGCCAACCTGTCGGTGGCCATGCGGACGATGCGCACGCTGCTGCGGACGCACAGCTGATCCGGCATCCCGCCGCGCGGCGCGGCTGATCCGGCACCGCCGAGGGGCGGCCCCGGGGTCCCATGACCCCGGGGCCGCCCCTTTTCGGCCTTCTTCACCCCCGCGTTCCCGGTCATTCCGCCGGCGTTGGCGGCCCGGCCGTGCGGCCCTGCTGTCCTGAGGGCCGGTGGTTCCTACGGTGGAGGTGCGGTGGTCTCCGGGCGGTACGCGGCCGGGTCGGGCCCGGGGGGCGCGGCGTGATCGGGAATGTCGTGATCGGTCGCGACGTGATCGGTCGCGACGGGATCGGACGCGGCGTGAGCGGGATGGGCATGCGGCCGGCCGTGCCGCGGCCCGTGGCGGGGCAGCGTCCGGAAGACCCAGGCCCGGTACGCCCAGAAGCGGAACAGGGTGGCGGTCCCGATGCCGAGGAACTTGAACAGGTTGCTCTGGAACGGCGAGCCCCAGCCAAAGCCGTAGGTGGCGACGTAGAGGACGCCGTTCTCGATGACCAGGCCGAGGGCGCTGAAGACCGCGAAGAGCAGCACTTCCCGGCTGCGGTGGCTCTTGTCGCGGTCGCGGTAGGTGAAGTACCGCAGGCCGAGGTAGTTGAAGGTGATCGCGACGACGGTGGCGACCACACTGCACCGGACGACGGGGAGCCTGGTGATCCCCCGGCACAGGTTGAAGACGCCGAAGTTGACGAAGATCCCCAGCACGCCGACGGTGCCGAACTTCGCGAACTCGTGTCCGAGCGCCAGCAGCCGCGCCGAACCGGGCAGGCGTCTTCGTCTTGCCGTCGTCCCCGCCGTCGTCTGTCGCAAGGGCATCTCCCGATACGGTCGCCACGCATAGCGGACATTGCACGCAGACAGCCGATTGTAGTGTAATTTCCGGCGAAACCTGACGCAGTGCGACGATGTGACGACGATGCGCGAGGACAGTGGTATGACAGAGGCGGTACTGCTCGTCGGTGGCAAGGGCACTCGGCTCCAGCCGCTCACGCTGAACACACCCAAGCCGATGGTCCCGGCCGCCGGAGTCCCGTTCCTCGCCCACCAGCTCGCCCGCGCCCGGGCGGCCGGGGTCGAACACGTCGTGCTGGCCACGTCGTACCTGGCCGAGGTATTCGAGCCGTACTTCGGCGACGGTTCCGCCTACGGCCTCAGACTGACCTACGTCACCGAGGACGAGCCGCTCGGCACGGGAGGGGCGATCCGGGGCGCCGCAGAGGCGCTCACCGCGCGGCCGGGGGAGCCGGTCCTGGTCTTCAACGGCGACATCCTCACCGGCCTCGACGTCCCCGCCCTGCTCAGGCGCCACGAACGGACCCAGGCCGACGTCACCCTGCACCTCACCCGGGTGGCCGACCCCCGGGCGTACGGCCTGGTGCCCACCGGCCCCGACGGCCGCGTCCTGGCCTTCACCGAGAAGCCCCGACACCCCGAGGAGATCGTCACCGACCAGATCAACGCCGGCTGCTACGTCTTCCGGCGGGAGGTCATCGACGCCATCCCCGCGGGCCGCCCGGTCTCCGTCGAGCGTGAGACCTTCCCCGGGCTGCTCGACGACGGGGCGCTGCTGCACGGCGTCGTCGACGCGGCGTACTGGCTGGACCTCGGCCGGCCGGCCTCGTTCATCCAGGCCTCGGCCGACCTGGTGCGCGGCATCGTCCGGTCCCCGGCGGTGCCGGGCGAACCGGGCGAGCACCTGGTGCTGCCCGGAGCGCACGTCGAGCCGGGCGCGCGGCTCGCCGGGGGGACGGTCGTCGGCGCGGGGGCGTGGGTCGGGGCCGGCGCCGAGATCACCGGGTCCGTGGTGCTGGACGGGGCCCGGGTCGAGGCCGGCGCGCGGGTCCGGGCGTCCATGATCGGTACCGCCGCGCGGGTGGGACCGCGCACGGTGCTGGACGGCGCCGTCATCGGAGACCACGCCGAGGTCGGCGCGGACAACGAACTGCGCGAAGGGGCCCGCGTCTGGTGCGGCACCGCCATCCCCGACGCGGCCATCCGCTTCGGCGCCGCGTGACCGGAGCCCTGCCGTCCGCACCCTGCCGCCCGGCCCGGGAACCCGCCGTCCGTACCCTGCCACCACTTCCTACCGACGAGGACAGCCCATGAGCGTTCCGCACACACCCGCCGTCCTGACCCCGCTCCCCGCGGAGTGGGCCCGCACGGTGACCACCGTGGTGATGCCGACCTACAACGAGGCGGAGAACCTGCCGATGATGGCGGAGGCGCTGATGGCGCTGCCGCTGGAGGGGCTGCGGCTGCTGGTCGTGGACGACGACAGCCCGGACGGCACCGGGAGGGTCGCCGACCAGCTGGCCGAGAAGTACCACGAGCCCGGCCGGCCCCGCGTCTCCGTGCTGCACCGCACCGTCAAGGAGGGGCTCGGCCGGGCGTACGCGGCCGGCATGGCGCGGGCCGTCGAGGACGGCGCGGCGTACGTCCTGCAGATGGACGCCGACGGCAGCCACCCGGCCGGCAAGATCGCCGAGATGCTGGGCGTCGCCCTGTCGACCGGCGCGGACGTCGTCGTCGGCAGCCGGTACGTGCCCGGCGGCACGCTCTCCGCCGCCTGGGGGGCCCATCGCAGACTCCTCTCCCGCTGGGCCAACGCCTACGCCGGCACCATCCTCGGCACCCGGCTGCGCGACATCACCGGCGGCTTCAACCTCTGGAGCGCGGCGGCGCTGCGCTCCCTCGACCTCGACACCGTGGACAGCGCGGGCTACAGCTTCCAGGTCGAGACCAAGTACCGGGCGCTGCGGGCCGGTTTCACGGTGGTGGAGGTGCCGATCCACTTTGAGGACCGGACGGTGGGGGAGTCCAAGATGAGCCTGGCGGTCCAGCTCGAATCCGTGGCGATGCCCTGGCGGCTGCGGGCCAAGGAGCTGCGGACGAGCGGTGGGCGGGACCACTGAACCGCGCGCCGTGACCACCCGGACGGAGGCCCCGCCGGCCGCCGGCGCCGCGGCGGACCTCCCGTACCGCGCCCTGCTGCTCGCCGCGCTGCTCCCGGCCGCCCTGCTGCTGGCCACCGCCGTGCGGCTGCCGTGGGCCGGTGACCTGGGGATGCACGCGGCGGTGGTCGAACGGCTGCGCGCGGACCTGCCGCATCCGGGACACCCGCTGGTGGACGCGGACGTGCCCAGCCCCTACTACTCGCCCTGGATGGTCCTGCTGGCGCTGCTCGCTGCGGCGAGCGGGGCGTCCGCGCCGGCCGTGCTGCACCTGGCCGCGCTCGTCGGGCTTGTCGCGCTCGGGACCGGGGTGCGGGCGTTCGTCCGGACGCTGACCGGCCGGCGCGCGGCCGTGCCGCTGGCGCTGCTGTGCGTCCTCTTCCTGTACGGCACACGGCTGTTCGCCTGGAGCGGGATGCCGGGCCTCACTTCGCTGGCCCTGACCGTCGCGTATCCGAGCACATTGGCGCTGGGGCTCGCGCTGCATCTGTGGGCCCTGGTGCGCCGGGCGGTCGCGGGGCGGTGGGGGATGGTCCGCTTCCTGTGGCTGGGGCTGCTGTTCGCGTTGGTGCTGCTGGTGCATCAATTCACGGGAGCCGTCGCGGCGTTGGGGGTGGTGTCGGTGCTCTTGGGAGCGCGTCCCCTGTCGTCGCGCGCTGTGTGGATCCGGGTGGGCGCCGCCGTGGCGCTCGCCGGCGCGGTACTCGCCGGATGGCCGTACTACCCCTTCACCGCGCTGTTCGGCGCCGACGGTCTGGAGGCGATCCACCGGCCGCTGCACCAGCACCTGGTGCCGAAGTTCTGGCTGGTGACGCTGGGGATCGTGGCGCTGGGAGCGCGGTGGTGGCGGGACCGCCGCGACCCGCTGGTCCTGCTGTTCGCCCTGGGCGCGGCGGTTTTCGCGGCGGGCGGGCTGAGCGGCCACTGGTCCTGGGGGCGGATCCTGCCCGCCGTGCTGCTCCCCGCCCAGCTCGCCCTCGCGGTCGAGGCGGTCGAGGCGGTCGAGAGGGCGGGACGGGCAGGGCGCGGCCGGGCCGCGGGCCGGGTGTTCGCCGGCGCGACGGCCGTCGCCCTGGTGACGGGCGCGTGGACGCAGGCCGGTGCCGTGGCCTACGTCCTGCCGGACCGCGCCGCCCGGTTCGTCCGGGCCCATGTCCCGTCGATCGCCCCTTGGCCGTCGTTCGCCTGGGCGGGCGAACGGGTGCCGGCCGGGGAGACGGTCATGACCGACGACTACTACGCGCTGCGGATGCTGCCCGCCTACGGGCCGTACACCGTCGCCCCCGCCTACCCGGACGTGTTCCTTCCCGACGAACGGGAGCGCAGGGCGGTGACACGGCGCTATTACGCGCCCTCCGCCACCCGCGCGCAACGGTTGGGCGCTCTCCGGGAGTACGGAGCGCGATGGGTGCTGCAGAAGGACGGCGGGCCCGGCCTGCCGCCTGACGACCCGGCCCTGCGGCGTGCCGCCCGGGGCCCCGGAGGACTGATGTTGCTGGAGGTCGAACGATGAGTGCGCCGGAGGACGGGCCTCCGTCCCGGGACGGCTTCGCGCGCTGGATCGCCGGCCGGGCCTCGTGGCCCGTGCTGTCGGCGGCGCTGCTCGTCTATGTGCTGAGTGCCGGGCGGATGCTGGGCGTCCGCCGGGCGGGCATGGACAACGCGGTCGTCGTCCGGGCCGCCCGCGCCTTGCTGGAAGGCGGCTCGCCGTACGCGGACAAACGGTTCCTCTATCTGCCGGGAGCGGTATTCGCGGCACTGCCGCAGGCACCGTTCGACGACGTCACGCTGTCGCGTGCCGTTCCGTTCGCCACCGCCGCGCTGGTGCTCGCCGGCGTGGTGCTCGCCCTGCGGATCTTCGACGTGCGCGTGGACAGCCGGCTCGCCGCCGCCCTGACCGCCGGCCTCGGCCTCTTCCTCCCCTTCCAGAGCATCGTCCACCTGGGCAACTGGACGGCGGCCTCGGCCGTGGCCTTCCCGGCCGCACTGCTCTTGGCCCTGCGCGGGCGCTGGACCGCCGCCGGCGTCACCGTCGGGCTGGCCGTCGCCCTCAAGCCGATGCTCGTCCCGCTGCTGCTGCTTTTCGTGCTCGCCCGGCGCCGGCGGGCGCTGGCGTGGGCGGTGGGTCTGCCCGTGACGATCTCCCTCGCGGCGGCGCTCGCCATGCCCCGCCCCGGGCTGTTCCTCACCAAGACGCTGCCGTTCCTGCTGCACGGCCAGGACGACTACGCCGCGCCTTTCGACGCCTCGTGGACCGCCGTCCTGCCCCGCCTGGGCGTCCCGCACCACCTCGCGTTCGTCCTCGCCGCCTGCGCCGCCGTGACGGTGCTCGCCGTGGCACGGCTGCGCTGGCTGCGCGGGGGCGACGAGGCGCTGCGGCTCGTCGAGTGCGGATCGCTGCTGATGCTCGCCGCGTTCCTGGTGTCCCGGCCGTCCTTCCTGCACTACGCCCTGGTCATCGTGCCCGCGCTGGTCGCGTCGGTGGTGGTGCGGGGGGCCGCCGCGCGCTCGGTGTGGTTCTGGATGGCCCTGTTGCCGCAGCTCGCCGGGGTGTCCTGGCCCGAGCTGGGGAGCGCGCGGCGGCACGCCTTCAAGGACGTCGTGATGTTCACCGGGATGGCGGCGGTCCTCGCCCTCGCCGCCTGGCGGAGCCGCCCGCGGACCGCCCGGGCGGTGACTGTCAGTGGTGTCACCTACTCTCTGAGTAGTGATCCGGCTCTCCGGGATCCGTCCGAGATGAGGTGACTTGTGTCCGCCGCGCCCCCGCGTCCCGTCCCCGACGTCAGCGTCGTCGTCATCGTCCACAACGACGAGGGCCGGCTGCCGCGCGCCGTGCGGTCCGTCCTCGGCCAGTCCCTGCGCAACCTCGAAGTGATCATCGTGGACGACTGCTCCACCGACGGCACCCCCGAGGAGGTACGCCGGCTGGCCGCCGCCGACCCGCGGGTGCGCGGCCTCCGGCTGCCGGTCAACAGCGGGGGGTGCGGCGCTCCGCGGAACGCGGGCGTCGACGCCGCCCGCGCGCCGTACCTGATGTTCCTCGACAGCGACGACGAACTTCCGTACCACGCCTGCAAATCCCTGCTCCTGACCGCCGAGCGGACCGGCGTCGACCTGGTGGTCGGCGAGGTCACCCGGCTCTACGAGGCCACGGGCGCCACCGGCCTCTGGTATCCGCGGCTGTTCACCGAACCCCGCGTCGTGGAGGGCATCGGGGCGGCCCCCGAGTTCTTCCTCGACCACCTCTCCACCAACAAGCTCTACCGCGCCGACTTCCTCGCCCGGCACGGGCTGCGCTTCCCCGAGGACATCCACTTCGAGGACCAGTACTTCAGCGCCCGCGCCTACACGCTCGCCGAACGCTTCGCCGTCGTCCCCTGGTCCGTCTACACCTGGCGGCTGGCCGCCGACCCGGCCACCCTCTCCATCTCGTCCAGCCGCCACCGCATCCGGAACGTCGTGGACCGCCTCACCGCCGCGCGGCGGACCGACGCCTTCCTGAAGGAGGCGGGCCGCGCGGAGCTCAAACCGGCCAAGGACGAGGCGTTCCTCCGCCACGCCCTGCGGCTCTACCTCGGCGACCTGCCGTTCCGGGACCGGCAATGGACCGAGCGGTTCGCCGAAGTCGTCACGCCCTGCCTGGCGGAGATCGACCTGCGGGCGGTCGAGGCGCTGCCCCGGGAGCAGCGGATCTGCCAGTACCTGCTGTCCGCCGGGCGGCTCGCCGAGGCCGCCGAGTGCGCCCGCACCCTCGACCGGCCGAGGATCGCCCCGCGCCGCGTCGTCCGGCACGCCGGCCGCACCTACTGGGGCGGCACCGCGCCCGCGGACGCCCGGGAGGCGGCCGCCCTCGACATCACCGACTGGCACCTGGACGCCCAGCCCTTCACCACCGGCCCGCTGCGGCACGAGGTCACCCGCGTCGAACCGCACGGCACCCGGCTGCGGATCACCCTGCGCACCTACGACCCGGGCGGGCTCCTCGCCGGGCCCGCCGACGTCACCGCCGAACTCCGCGTCGCCGCCCGGGCGGCCCCGCTCGTCGTCCCCTTCGGCTACGGGCCCGCGCCGGACGATCCCGGTGTGCGCACCGCGGAGCTGGTCCTCGACCTCGCCCGGGTGCCGCTGGGCCCCAAGGGCTTCTCCGGCCGGCGCCATCCGGTGGTGACGCTCGGCCGGCTGGGGCTGCGCCGCACCGACCCCGTCCTCGCTCCCGCCGGGCGCCCCGGCCTGCGGGCCCGCGTCGGTGGGCACGACGTGCGGGTGGGCTGCGAGGACGGAGGGCTGGGGCGGCTGGAGATCCGGTGGGAGCGCACGGGGGCGCGCGCCCGCGCCGAGTCCCTCGCCCCGCGCGTGGAGCCGGTCCGCGCCCGCTGCGCGCGGCTGGTCCGCCGGGCCACAGGACCGGGCGCCAAGGCCCTGGTCTCCCATGAGCTCCACCGGCTCCCCGTCGACGGGCGGCTCGTCGTCTTCGAGGCCCTGGAGGGCCGCGGCTACGCCGACAGCCCCCGCTACATCCACGAGGAGCTGCTCCGCCGCGACCTCCCGCTGTACGCCGTCTGGTCGTACACCGGCAGCCGGGCCGGCTACCCGAAGGGGGTGCCGCTGGTCCGGCGCGGCAGCTGGGAGTACGTACGGACGGTCGCCCGCGCCCGCTACTGGATCGACTCGCACGGCTTCCCCTCCCACATCCCCAAGCACCCGGGCACCCGCTACCTCCAGACCTGGCACGGACAGGCGCTCAAGCACATGGGCTACGACGCCCCCGAGCTGCGCCTCGCCGGACCGGCCCGGCGGGCGCGGCACCAGGCGATGGTCGACCGCTGGGACGCCCTCATCGCCCCCAGCGAGGAGTTCGAACGGACCTTCGTCCGCGGCAACGCGTACGGCGGCGAGCTGCTGCGCACCGGCCTCCCGCGCAACGACGTCCTCGTCCGGTGGAACGAGCCCGCCCAGCGCGAGCGCGCCGCCGCCGCCCGCGAGCGGCTGGAGATCCCCGACGGGAAGAAGGTGCTGCTCTACGCGCCGACGTTCCGCGACGGCGCCCGGGCCAGCGGCGCGTCGATCCGGGTGGACCTGGAGGAGCTGGTGCGCCGGGTCGGCGACGAGTGGACGGTGGTGGTCCGCCCGCACTACTACGAGCGGTTCGCGGTCGCCCGGGAGGTGGGCCACGCGGTGCGCGACGGACGGGAGTTCGCCGACCTCAACGACCTGCTGCTGGCCTCGGACGCGCTGCTCACCGACTACTCGTCCGTCATGTTCGACTACGTCAACCTGGGCCGGCCGGTGCTGCTCTACGCCGACGACTACCCGGCCTACCGGTCCGCCCTGCGCGGCACCTACTACGAGCTGGCGGACATCGCGCCGGGCCCGCTGCTCACCGATACGGCCGAACTCGCCGCCGCCTTGCGGGACCTGTGGGCGGTCCGGGAGGAGTGGGCGGGGGCGTACGAGCGGTTCCGGGCGCGGTTCAACCCGTACGAGACCGGCCGGGCCGCCAAGGCCGTGGTCGACCTCTTCTTCACCGGGGGCGCGCGGTGAACGGGGTGTCGGGGAGCCGGGGTCCCGTGGCCTCCCGGCGCAACGTCTTCCTGGTCGGCGTGGACGTGGACTCGATGGGCGGTTCCCAGCGGGTGCTGCACACCCTCGCCCAGGGCTTCGCGGACCGCGGGCACCGCGTGGAGCTGGTCGGCATCCGGCCCAGCCCCGAGCCGCACCTGTACCACGCGCGCCCGGCGTACCGGCGGGCCACGCTCTACCGCTCGCCGGCGGCGCCCGCCCGGAACGCCGTCACCGCGGCCGAGCGGCTGCGGCCGTCCCGGCTGCGGGCCCTGCGTGCCGCGCGGCGGGACGGGGAGCGGGCCCGGGAGCGGCTCGCCCGCCGGTTCGCGGCGGTGCGGCACGGCTACGTCATCGTCGGGTCGCCGTGGGCGGTGGACTGGCTGCGGGCGGTGGACCGAGGCCACCTGAAGGTCATCGGCCAGTACCACGAGTCCTTCGCCCAGGCCGCGGCGTCCGCCAACCTCCGGCTGATCCTGCGGCACTATCCGGCGCTGGAGAAGGCGGTGTTCCTCAGCGAGCCGGATGCCGAGGAGTTCCGCCGCCGCCGGCTGCCCAACGCGGCGGTGGTGCCCAATCCGCTGCCCTTCACCCCCGGCCCGCCGGCGCCGCTGGACACCCGGCGCGTCGGGGCGGTCGGCCGGCTGGAGCCGGTCAAGCGGCTGGACCGGCTCGTCGAGGCGTTCGCCGCGGCCGGCGCCGGGCGGCCCGACTGGGAGCTGCACTTCTTCGGCGACGGGCCGGAGGAGCCGGCCCTGCGCGAGCAGGCCGCGCGGCTCGGGGTCGCGGACCGGGTCCGCTTCCGGGGCACCGTCCGGGACATGGCCGCCGCCTACCGCGAGCTGTCCGTGCTGGCGCTCACCAGCGAGTGCGAGGGCCGGCCCATGGCCCTGGCGGAGGCGTCCGCCTGCGGGGTGCCGTGCGTCGGCTTCGATCTCTCCGGCGGAGTACGGGAGCTGGTGGACCACGGGCGGACCGGGGTGCTGGTGCCGCGCGGGGACGGGGACGCCTTCGCGGCCGCGCTGGGAGAGCTGATGCGGGACGCGGCGCTGCGGGAGCGGTACGGGCGGGCGGCGCGGGAGCACGTGGCGCCGCTGGAGCTGGGGCGGGTGCTGGACCGGTGGGAGGAGCTGTTCGAGGAGGTGGACCGGTGAGGGCGGGGTGCCGGAGTCGTTTCCGGTGGGGGCCGGGCGCGTGGCTCGGCCGGGTCGTCGCGGGCCGCTTACGGCGCGGTCCGGCGGCGGCGCAGCCGGCGCGCCACGAGGAGCAGCGCGCAGCGCGGCCCGGCGGCGATCCGCAGGGCGAGGGAGCCGTTCGCCGCCGCGTAGGGGCGTACCAGCAGCAGCCCGTGGCGGGCGCTCGGCAGGGCGCGGCGGCCGAGGGTGCCGCCCGCGGCCCGGACGGCGGTGCGGAGGACGCCGCCGTGCGCGCAGTGCAGCCGGACGCGCAGGTCCCAGGTGCGTGGCCGGTGGCCGTGGCCCGGTGCGGCCGGCGGGGTCAGCCCGACGAGCAGCCGGGCGGTCCAGCCGGTGCCGTCCGCGGAGAGGGGAGCGCTGGCTTCGAGGGCCGTGCCGCCGCCGCGCGGCAGGAGTTCGACGTCCACGCTGTGCGGGCGGGCGGTGGCGAGCCGTCCGTAGAGTTCGTGGACGCGGAGCCGGAGCTCGACCCGGGGCGGGCCGGGGAGCAGGCGGAGCGCGGCGTCGACGGTCACCGGGAGCCTGCGGGCCGGGGCGGCGCCGGGGCCGACGAGGCCGTCGAGGGTCACCGCGGGCAGGTCGTCCGCCCAGACGGGGCGGGTTCCGGCCAGGGCGTAGGGCGGCAGCAGCCGGGCGGGCCGGGCGGCGAGCTGGGCGAGGCGGTCCAGGTCGCGGGGGTCCGGGGCGGCCAGCACGACCCGGGCGATCCAGCGGGCGGGGGCGCGGGCCGCGGCCAGCTCCGCTTCGGCGTAACCGGTCAGGCACTCGCGCGTGGCGCGCCACCAGGCGTGCCGGTAGCCGTCGCTGCGGGCGGGCAGCTCCCGTACGTACATGCGCAGGTCGTGGTCGAGGAACTTCACCCGGGCGGCGTGCGCCAGCGGATCACGGCCGGCCGCGCGGTAGATCTCCACTCCGCGCCGGTGGGCGCGCAGCCGGGCGTGCCAGTTGCCGATCCGGTCCCGGTCCAGGGAGATCGACGGCCGGCGGGCGTCGCGCCGTACGTGCCAGACGTAGACGGTGTCGGGGACGGTGACGATGCGGGGGGCGGCGGCGAGGAGGCGGGCGCTGAAGACGAAGTCCTCGTAGGGATAGGGCCCTTCGGGGAAGGTGACGCCGTGTTCGGTGAGGAAGCGGCGGTCGTAGAGCTTGTTGACGCAGAGGGTGTCGTGGAGGAGCGCGGGATGCCGTTCGGGGGAGTGGTGCAGGGCGGCGGTGCGGTAGAGGCCGGGCTGCCAGCGGGTGTCGAGGCGCTGGGGGAGTTCACGGCGTACGCACAGGCCCGCGGCGACGGGCGCCTCGTGGCGCAGCGCGGCGGCCAGGAGCGTCGCGGCGGCGCCGGCGGGAAGGACGTCGTCGCTGTCGAGGAACATCACGTACGGCGTGCTCGCGGCCCGGACGCCGTCGTTGCGCGGGGTGCCGCAGCCCCCGCTGTTGACGGCGCGGTGGATGACCCGGAGCCGGGGGTGACGGGCGGCCAGCCGGTCGAGGACCGCGCCGGTGCCGTCCGTGGAGGCGTCGTCGACGGCGATGACCTCGGCGACGACGGGGCCCTGCGCGAGGGCGGACCGCACGGCGGTGGCGATGTGGGCGGCGTCGTCGTAGCCGATGACGACGACGCTGACGAGGCCGGTGGGCAGGGTGCCGGGAACGTGTGGAGCGTGTGGCAGGGCAGGGGTTCCGCTCTCGTTCACTGTCACGAAAGACATTTTTATCGGTTAAGAGGGATGAATCCGGTGATTCTGGGCTCTGGTGTGCCGGGAGCGGGAGCCCCGGCCGGGGCCTGTGCGGGGTTCACGGGCGGGGACGGAAG